>DNFZ01000082.1 GCA_003486785.1 Clostridiales bacterium
AGCGAGGCGTCGTTGAGCTTGAGCTTGTCCAGCGCATCGCGCAGGTCTTCATACTGCGCGCCGTCCGCCGGATAGATGCCGCAAAACACCATGGGGTTTGCCTGCTTATAGCCGGGCAGCGGTTTCGTTGCAGGGCGCTCGGCGGAGGTGATCGTATCGCCGACCTTGGTTTCGGCAACGCTTTTGATCGAAGCCGCGATGTAGCCTACCTCGCCCGCGGTGAGTTCGTCCACCGGCATAGGGGACGGTGTAAACACACCGACTTCGGTGACCTCAAACTCATGCCCCGTCGCCATTGAGCGAATGCGCATGCCCTCTTTCACCGTGCCGTCGAACACGCGCACATAGGAGAGCGCGCCCTTGTAGTTGTCATAGAAGCAATCGAAGACCAGCGCGGTCAACGGCGCTTCCGGATCGCCCGACGGCGGCGGCACTGCATCTACCACCGTGGCGAGCACAGCGGCTACATTGTGCCCGCTCTTGGCGGAAATCTTGGGCGCGGAGTGCGCCTCGATGCCGATGACATCCTCGATCTCCTGCGCGGTGCGCTCCGGCTCCGCGCTGGGCAGGTCGATCTTGTTGATCACCGGAACGACTTCAAGGCCGTTGTCCACGGCGAGGTAAACGTTCGCGAGCGTCTGCGCCTCGATGCCCTGCGTCGCGTCCACGACGAGAATCGCGCCCTCACAAGCCGCCAGCGCGCGGCTCACCTCGTAGGTGAAGTCCACATGCCCCGGCGTGTCGATGAGATTAAACATATAGCGCTTGCCATCCGTGTGCGTATAAAACATGCGCACCGCGGAGGATTTGATCGTGATGCCGCGCTCGCGCTCGATGTCCATCGAGTCGAGCAGCTGCTCGGACATGTCGCGCGCAGCAATCGTATCCGTCTGCTCCAGCATGCGATCGGCCAGCGTCGATTTGCCGTGGTCGATGTGCGCGATGATGGAAAAATTTCGTATCAGTTCATTGGGGTATGCCATGTGCTTCCCTCCCGTTTATCGGGTTTCATCATACTGTATCTTTGTTCGGAATGCAAGAATGAACCTCGTCATAGAATCCGGCAACACGCGCAAAACGGCGGCGCGTTTCCGCACCGCCGCAAGCAATCAATGCCGTTATTCGATCGGTCGTCTTGCAACGACGAAATTCCTGCGCCAGTAGTTGCTCTTCGCGCTTCTGCGAACGACCTTGCCGTTTGCCGAAGAAGCGTCGATCATCTCGCCGCCGCCGATATAGATGCCGACGTGGCCGATGGCGCTGCTCTCGTCGGACTTGAAGAACAGCAGGTCGCCGCGCTTGACGTTGTCCAGATCGGATATCTTCGTCCAACTGGTTGTTTTGCTCAACCCCGCCGCGTTCAAGCGGCGCGTATAGACGTTTGCCTGACGCAGGCAGTAGACCACGAGACCGGAGCAATCGAACGAATCCGGTCCGCTCTTGCCGAGAATATAGGGGTCTCCCACTTGCTTTTTCGCAGCGGAGATAAGTTTGTCGATTCGCCCCTCCGCCGAGGATGCCCTTGCAAGCGCCGCCTGCCGTTTCTTTTCGGCGATGATCTCCTGCTCCTTGGTGTAGGAAACGCGCGCGTCTGGCGAGTTGATCGCCTCCAGCGTCTTCTCTCCCGCTTTTCCATCTTTGGTCAGATGGTTGCGGTTTTGAAACTTGATCACCGCTTTTACGGTATCCGTGCCGTAATAGCCCGTGACCTGATTGCTCTCAAGATAGCCAAGCTCGACGAGTTGCTCCTGGAACGACTCGATGTCGTTGCCTTCTGCCCCCTCTGTCATGACATACGGCTTTGCATCCTCGCCATTGATCATGGCAAGCGTTTCCACGCCGCAAATGCCGTCCTGCTGCAGCTCATGCTGACGCTGGAAGAGTTTGACCGCCGCTTCCGTCGCGTTGCCGAAATAGCTCGTCGGTTCGTCGATGGCAAGGTAGCCGAGCTCCATCAGCCGCTTTTGCAGCGCCATGACATCCTCGCCCTCCGCTCGCCTTTTGATCTGCGGCTCAGGCGTCGGGCTGGGCGTCGGGCTGGGCGTCGGGCTGGGCGTTGCCGTTGGCGCGGGGGTGATCGCCGCAAGCTCTGCCGCAATCGCTTCCGCGCGCTTGTCGCGCGCGCCGGAGACCGCGAAAATCACGGTCACGCTCACGAGCGCAAACGCACCCACGCTCACGAGAAAGATGCGAACCGGCTTATCCAGCTTGCCGAGGGCGAAAATCATGCGCTGCATTCCGGCTGATATGGCCTTGCCAAACAGGTAGATCGCGCGCAATACCTTTTTTAGCCCGGAGAGGATTCGTTGACCGAGCGTCTTTTTCCTTGTTGGCTTTTTCCCGTTTGACGAGCCTTGCCCACGATAACCGTTTCCGTTACCCTTGCCAGAGCCGTTTCCGTTTCCGGAGCCGGACCCGTTTCCGTTGCCGGAAGAACTTCTGTTCGTCGAGCGGGGGTGATTGCCGGAGCCGTTTCCATTGCTGCCGGTTCTGACGCCGTTACCGCTCTCCGCGCGCTTTGTTCCAGAAGGGGCGCTGTATCCGCCTGCTGCGCCATAATCAGAGCGATAGGCACGTGCTCCGCCGTCTTGTTGATATCTTGGATCCGTCGCTCCTGCATGTTGCGTTTGCCGCTCGTCGCGCCGTCCGCCGTGTCTTGGCGCGCCGGCAGCATTGCCATCATGCGCCGCGCGGGCATATTGAGGTGCGCCGTCATACACGCGCGTAGGCGCATCGCTCTGCGGGCGCACGTTCGATGAAGAAGCGCGCCGGTCTGCCGCCGATGCGTTGCGATAAGCGGATCCGTTGCCATATCGCCCCGAATCCGCAGATGTTTTTTGGTTTTGGAGGGTGTCGTAGTCGTTTGTGCTCATTGCGTTCTCCTAAGAAGAAATTCTATGGAAAGCGCGTCGGTTTTGCAATAGAAAACGAAATATTGTAATACAATGTTCAATATTCGTATGAAAGATACAACATATGGTGCTATTCGTTTCTTTTGCAGCATAAAGTACGTTTGAAATATGTACTGAGAGCGTCATGATACAAGAAAGGGCGCCGAGCTCCCGCTAAGCGCGCCAAATCATGCTGTCCTATCGCACATACGCTATAAAATAATCGCGCAATCGCGAGTTTACTATCGCTTCTCTTTCGCCTGAATCGCGGCTTGCATGATTTCCTTCGGGGTCATGTCCGCGTTTTCTACCCGGACATATGGTTTGTCTTCGGGAAGGAAACTCGCACGCTGCGCGGCGGTGAGCCGCTCAAACGCAGTGTTGTTGTCGATGGCAACGATGCGCGCCATAATGCCCTGAACAGAGAGCATATCCCCGGCTGTCAAGATGAGGTCTGCATACGCCCGCTCTGCGAGCAGCACCACCTCAGGCCCATGCTTGGGCTCGCGGAGCGTTTCCGCGCAGACGGGCACCGCCGCGCTATCTCGCGCGAAAAGATTGGTTTTTTGCAGCATCACGCCGAGGATGGTCGCCACCAAAGCGCCGGTCATGCCCTGCACCGTATTGAGCGCGACGTTTACGATTGCGCCGGCAAAGGTGTATAGCACGGTTTCATAGAGAAAGTATCCCAGCGGCACGATGAGCGCGGCCAGGAAAAGCGCGGCATAGCGAATCTTCCTCTCGGTTTTCGCAAACAACAGCCCGGCAACCAGCGCAACCGCGCCCTTGATCAAAAACGTAGCGGGCGCATAGACGCCCCAACCAAGCAGAATATCCGACAGAGCGGAAGCAGCCCCCGCGCAAAGCGCGCCCCAGCCGCCGCCAAGCAGCATGCCCGCGAGCAGCACGCCCACGTCGCCAAGGTTGATATAGCCAAGCCCGCCGGGCATGGGAATCGATACAAGCGTTGTCAGCAGCACGATTGCCGCCGCAAGCACGCCTGCGGTTGTGAGTTTTCGAATGGAAAGTGCTTGTTTGGTCTGCATGATCTACCTCCGTGTATCCGCCCCGTCTTGAGTGTTTTATTCTTTTTATTCTTTGCCGGAGCATCCGCCCTTGCATCAGGCCAATCGCCCGATGAAAAAGCTTTAATCTATTATATGCATTATGGACAAAATTGCAACGCTATGCGCGCAGGTGTTTTACAGCGGGAGATACTTTATTATTCCGCGGCTTCTGCGCTTTTCTGCGCGGCGATGGGTTCTGCGCCATCCGCGGCTGCAACAGGTTCCGCGTTGTTTTTTCTCACGCTCAGCATAACGCCAAATATGACGATCGCGCCGCCGATAAACTTGCGCAGCGTGACCTGCTCAC
>DNFZ01000065.1 GCA_003486785.1 Clostridiales bacterium
CTATACGTCACAATATCCTGATATTTCCCGAACTTCATGCCGACCTCCGGCACGGTTCCGCAGAACGCAAACCCGAACTTCTCATGCAGCTTGCAGCTGGCCTCATTTCCGGCGGTGATGACGGAGACGACGGTGTGTGTCCGCGGGTCGGCTTTCGCAAGCTCGAGGATATAGNNTTGCGATGCCGCGCTTGCGGTAGTCCGGCGAGATATAGATCGAGAGCTCGACGGTGGACTTGTACGCTTCCTTTTCGCGATAGGAAGAGAGGCTGCTATAGCCCGCGACGCGTCCGTCTACCTCCGCGACATAGAGCGGATGATTTTCCACATTGTGGCGGTCAAGCCATAGTTGCCACTCGGCGAGCGTGCGGGGATTGAGGTCGAGCGTGGAGACGCCGTTGACCACCTCATCGTTATAGATATCCAGCAATTCCTGCAGGTCCTTTTGCTCGGCTTTGCGAATCAGCATGCCTTTTCTTCTTCTTTCGTTGGTTTGCTCTATTATATTGAAACCAAGCAAAAATGCAAATAAAAAACTTCTCTGTTCGAGAAGTCATAGAAAGCTTATCCTGCCGATAGGATGCCGTCTTGTATCAAATGATGTTCTCTTTCCTACTGTTCTTTTAAAAAATAGCGCGTTAAGAAAAGAAGGCAATCCGGCCAAAGGGGGCAATCCGCAGGCGAAGAACGCCCTGAATGCGCTCGAAGGGAATGCTGCCGACGGATTCCAATCTGCTGTCATACATCTCTTGCCGGTTGTCACCCAGCACAAAGACGCTGCCCGCGGGCACATCCACCGGCGGCATGTCGCCGACATAGTTGACGGCATAACTGCTCTCGTCGAGCGGGATGCTGTTGATGAAGATACGGCCCTCCACCAGCTCTACGGTTTCGCCGGGCATGCCGACGATGCGCTTGATGAAAAGCCCGTCATCGGTGGAAAAGAGCACGATATCGCCGCGCTCCGGCATGCGCATAAACTTTGCGAGCCGGTCGCAGAGCACCATCTCGCCGCTATTGAGCGTCGGCGCCATGCTCTCATCGACGATTCGCAGCGGCGCGAGCCAGACAAAAAACACAAGCCCCAAAACGGCGATCGAGACCAATATCGAAAACAGCCATCCAATTCGCCTTGCGTTCCGGTAGGTTCGCGCGCGCCCCTCGGTGCGGCGACGTTTTCGCGTCTCGCTCACGGGTAGTTCACCCGCGGAATGGATCTAAACTCCTGAAAGGGATACACAACGGCAACCACGCGCCCAAACACGCTGGCATACGAAAGGCTGCCGACGGATGCGTTTCGGCTGTCCTTGCTGCCGTTTCGATTGTCCCCCACCACAAATACATGGCGCGCAGCGACGGTGACGAGGCTCATATCCCCGATGATTTCGCCGTTCCAATACGGGCTTTCGTCCAGCGATTCTCCGTCGATATAAAAAACACCGCCCCGAATCTCCACCGTCTCGCCGGGCAGGCCGATCACGCGCTTGACGCAGCTCTCGGTATAGCCGGGATAGATGCAAATCACGATATCGCCGCGCTGCGGATCATCAAGCCAGTAGCTCATCTTTTCAACGAGCATATCTTCGTTGTGTATCAGTGTTGGAATCATAGAATCCCCCTCCACGCGGATGGGCTCCGCAATAAAGGAACGGATGGTAAGCGCCGCAAGCACAACGATGGCGATATACAGCAAAAAGGACACGTTTCGATAGGAACGTGATCCACGCATGTTTTCATATTGTTCTTCGGCGCGATCGCGCAGATATCGAATCTGGCTCTGCGTAAATGTTCTACGCTTCACTCGGTTGTTCCCGTCTGTTCGTTTTTGCTCATCGGCTGCGCGCAGCCCTCCGCCGCGTCGTTGGCCTGCTGCTGATGGATCAGTATTTTTTTACCCATTCGCACAAAATCCGCCCGGTCAAGCATGACGATCCGTCCGCAGCGGTTGCATTTGATCTTGACGTCTGCGCCCACGCGAATGATCGTCCATTCGTTTTCTCCGCACGCGTGCGACTTTTTCATGAGCACCACGTCGCCCAGTTCAAACGACGTGATCATTCCTGGTCGTCCGCGAGGTTCTGCGTGTAGCGATACACATCATAGTTCGGCACTGCTGGCGGAATATAGCTGTAGAGAATCTCTAATAGCTTCACGGGCGCCTCTTCCTGCAAAAGATGCCCCGCGTTTCGCACGAGATAATAGCGCCCTGCGCGCAGAATGCTCTGGAAATAAACGCTGCCGGACGGCGGATGCCATCTGTCGTTTTTCCCCCAGAGGATGAGAACCTCATGCTCAACGGGCAACAACCCTTCCGCAATGCGCTCCTGATCATAGTTGCGCAGCGCATACATGAGCGCTTCGCGGGATAGTCCATCCGAGAGCGGCTCGTAGTATTGCCTGACCACATAGTCGTCGATCAGCGCGGGATCTGTCACACACTCAAGCAATAGGTTTCTGACGTCGCTGGCGGTAAATATATTTCTGGCAAACGTTGCGATCAGCGGTCTTAGCATGTTGTGGATGAGTTTGGGCATATGCTCGGTGATTCCGCCGGGCGAGATGGCGACGCTGTTTGCCACGCGCTTCGGATAAAGCGAGAGCATGCGCATCATGTACATCGCGCCGATCGAAAACCCGACCATATGCGCGGACTTGATGTTGAGCGCGTCCAAAAATGCGTTCAGGACAAACGCGACGTCGTCCGCGGTATAGGTAAACGTATCCGGCCGGGAGGAGTACCCATGCCCCGGCAGGTCGATGGCGATCACGCGGTAGTTGTCGGAAAGCTCGGCAAAGACATTTCGCCAGGTATAGAGCGACTGTCCGATCGAATGAATCAGCAGCATCGGCTCGCCGACGCCTGCTTCTAAATAGTGGATGCGCGCAACTTCGGCTTCCTCATCTTCCCCGGTTTGAGGCAAGGTGATTTCGACGAAGTCGCCTACCTTTTCGGAGTTTATGAATAACTGACTGCGCAGCGATTCTCCCACGGGCATATTTCCCCCGATTACTATATTCTTTTATCATTGTAAACCCTCAAAAGTTTCAATGCAATCAAACGGGCTGTTTGTCACAGATTGTTAACCCATTGATGCGATTTTTGCACTTGTTCTCCCAAAAAGTGGGGCGTTTTTGATATTTTTACGCTTTTCAGGCGTTATTGCGCATTTCGTTTTCGCGCGTTTATAAAATAACGCTCTTTTTGGCCGATTTCACTGCTTTTATGCGGGAAAACAAGACTCATTCTCATGAAAAACGCACGGTGCAAAACGTGCCGTTTTTTCATCGAATCGTTCCCGCCTGGCTCTCCTGAACCGCATCTTCATCCATCTTTGCCAAAGCCGCTCCATATCGCCGGCGGAATTCAAAAGCGGTTTCGGGCGTAACGGCGGCTTGTAAATCGGCTCCGTTTTTGCTATGATGATCATTAATATAGGGGGTATGTCACCATGGAACAATTACAATCGATTTGGGCGGCCGCGCGGGAGAATATCCGTCCTCAAATGACGGGGCTTTCTTTTCACGCCTGGATCGACGTGATCGTCCCTCTGGCGCTGCATAAAAACATCCTTGTGCTGGAAGCACCCTCGCCTGACATCCAAAAAACCCTTGAGGATTTCTATTTCGAGAATCTGCGCGACGCGGTCAAGGCCGCAAACGAGGCCATCTCCGATATCAAGATCATACTGCCGGAAGACCGGGACATCTACATCAACCCCATCAGCGCAGAGCCGATCAACGTCTTTGCGCTCAACCCGAAATACACCTTTGAGACTTTTGTGGTCGGCGGATCCAATCATTTTGCACACGCGGCGGCGCTTGCGGTTGCGCAAAACCCGGCGGCAGCCTACAACCCGCTCTTCCTCTATGGCGGCGTGGGTCTGGGTAAAACACATCTCATGCACGCCATCGGACACTCGGTCAAGGGAAACGATCCTACTGCGCGCGTGATGTACGTCACCAGCGAAACGTTTACCAATGAGCTCATCACCGCCATTCAGCTCGACAAGCGGCTCGAGTTTCGCAAGCGCTATCGCAATGTGGACGTTCTGCTCATCGACGACGTGCAGTTCATCGCAAAAAAACAGTCCGTGCAGGAGGAGTTTTTCAACACCTTCAACACGCTGCACAACGCCAACAAACAGATCATCATCAGCTCCGATCGTCCGCCCAAGGAGATCAGCAGTCTTGAAGAGCGCCTGCGCTCGCGGTTTGAATGGGGTTTGATCGCAGACATTCAACCGCCGGACGTGGAAACGCGCATCGCAATTTTGCGAAACCGCGCAAGGCTTGATACCCTCGACGTGGACGATGCTATCATACAGTTCATCGCGGAGCACGTGGTGAGCAACATCCGCGAGCTGGAGGGATCCCTCACGCGCGTGGTCGCCTATTCGCAGCTGCGCCGCAGGCCGCTGACGCTGGAGCTGACCATAGAGGCCCTGCGTGATCTGCTGCCGGATGTAAAAAAGAAAGAGATCACGCCGCAGATCATCAAAAACACCGTGGCGGAATACTATTCCATCCCGGTGGAGAGCCTGCTCTCTGAGCGCAGGGATCGCGAGATCGTTTTGCCGCGACAGGTTGCGATGTATCTGTGTCACGATATGCTTGGCATCCCCTACAAGCGCATCAGCACGCTGTTTGACAAAAACGACCACACCACCGCCATCAATGCCTGCAAGCGCGTAGAAGAGATGATAGGCGGCGACAGCTCGTTTGCATCGGTGATTGCCGACGTAAAGAAGCGGATGGCATAATTTTTATCGCTGTAAAGCTATCTCTACCGAAATTCCATTTTTTATCCACCGTTTGTGGACTTGTGCTGTGGATGCGATGTGTGCTTTGTGGACGGTATGGAATCTGTGGATAAGACAAGAGAGAAACGCATGGTTTTCCACGAGTCTCTCCACCGATAAAAGCGTTTCATCGCGCGGAAAAATCTATTTTTCCACACTCCACACACAACACTACTACGGCTACTTCTATATTACTATATAAAAGAAACACACTTTCAGGCGACGAAGTGTGGATAAAAGAGAAATTATCTTGATGAAGCATTTAGAAAACGCTGGTTGTAATTTTAAGGCCAATAAGTACATATTACAAATTGTTCGTGACTCCTGACGCTAAGAGAGGAAGGTTACCATGCATTTTTACATCGACTCGAAAGAATTGACACAAGGTGTTCTTTCTGTTATCAAGGCGCTTCCCGTTCGCACCACGATGCCGATTTTGGAAGGCATCTATCTGGAGGCGACGAATGAGGGCGTCAGGCTCAAGTGTTCAGATTTGATGCTGCAAAAAGAATGCCTGCTGCCCGCAACCATCGAGGAGGAAGGCTTTGCCATTCTGCCCGGTAAGCTGTTTTCTGAAATCGTACGCAAACTGCCGGAATCAATCGCCGAGGTAACGCTTTCCGGCAAGTCGCTCGATATCTCCTGCGGCAGGGCAAAGAGCAGCCTGCAGTGCGTTGAGGCGACGGAGGAATTTCCGGAGATGCGCTTTGCGGGCGAAACCTTCACGGTAAAAATGGATCATTCCGATTGTCGCGATATGATCAATACAACCGTGTTTGCCACCGCGCAGGACGACAGCAAACCCATTCTCACCGGCGTGCTCATGGAGCTCGGAGAAGAGATTACCATCGTCGCGACCGACGCGTTCCAGTTTGCTAAAAGATCTATGCCGCTCAAAAATCCCGTGCCGGAGAGAAATCTCGTCATCCCCGGAAAATCCATGGTAGAAATATCGCGCATGATGGATGAGACCAAGGCGGATGTCGAGCTGACATTTACAAAGACGCACGTCTGTGTGAATATCAAGCATTCCCGCCTGGTTGCAAGATTGCTCGACGGGGACTACATCAAATACAAAAACATCTTGCCGAAAGATCACACCACACGTGTGATGATCGACAAAGGCGAACTCATGGAGAGCATCGACCGCGCGCAGCTCATGGCGAGAGAGGGTAATAACAACATCGTCATGAAATTTCATGACAACAAGCTTACGATCACGGCGAACAGCTTTGTCGGCAGAATCAATGAGGAGATCGACGTGCAGATCAACGGGGAGGATATCGACATCGCTTTTAACCCGCGCTTTTGCATCAATGTACTCAAAAACATTCCGGATGATAAAGTCTATATGGATTTCACGACCA
>DNFZ01000101.1 GCA_003486785.1 Clostridiales bacterium
TTACAATCGTCGTATTATTGCTGAATTTCACTTTTGCTCCATTGGGGATTACATATACGATCCAATTTCTTGTCGGTGCGGTTTGCGTTATTCTCGGTTTGGCTGTATTTCTGTTCGGAGTCGATCTTGGCGTAACGCCGATAGGGAACCATATGGGGCCGTCCCTTGTAAAAACCCATAAGCTCTGGTTGATTACGATTGTAAGTTTCGTTTTAGCATTCATCATCTGTGTCGCTGAACCAGACCTTCACATCTTCGCAGGCCAAGTCAACGATGTCACCTCAGGATTGATTTCAAAGCCGCGTCTCATTCTCGTCGTGTCGATTGGTATTGCAGCACTGTTCTCCTTTGGTCTATTCAGAATTCTAAGGAACATCCCTTTATATATCATGTTGACGATATTGTATGGCATAGTCCTTGTTTTATCGCTACTCACGCCGCAGGAGTACATAGGTATTGCGTTTGACGCATCGGGAGCAACGACCGGCGCACTGACGGTGCCGTTTATTCTTGCTTTGGCAATCGGCGTTTCGGCGCTAAAAAAAGACAGCAAATCGTCGGAAAAAGATAGCTTCGGGCTGGTGGCAATCGCATCTGTGGGCGCGATCATCTCTGTTCTGGCGATGGGAATGATCCAGGGGAAGCCGCAGATACATGCGTTCGTCAAGATCGCAGCCTCAGATTCAAGATATGTATTGCAACCATTCTTTCAAAAACTACCGATGGTTGCATATGAGTCCTTCTTGGCGCTGCTTCCTTTGTTGATCATCTTTATCGTATCTCATTTCATTCTGCTTCAGCTGCCGAAGCGCGCGTTCTTAAAAATATTGGTTGGCCTTCTTTATACATATATCGGACTGGTAATCTTTTTAACCGGGGTGAATGCTGGTTTCATGAACGTCGGAAGGCTGATTGGATATCAGGTTGCTTCTTTGGAGAACAAGGTCGTTTTCATCAGTGTTGGTTTTTTATTAGGCTGCTTGACCATACTCGCAGAGCCTGCCGTGTATGTTCTTACAAAAAGCATTGAGAAAGTAACGAGCGGATATATCAAGCGCAAAGCAGTTTTAGTATCACTATCGATCGGGATCGGTTGCGCCGTGTCCCTCTCTGCAATCCGAATCCTTACCCCGAATATGCAGCTTTGGCATGTTTTATTGCCCGGCTATATTATATCGATCGGCCTGGCATATATTTCGCCGAAGGTTTTCGTGGGCATCGCATTTGACTCGGGTGGTGTGGCGTCTGGACCTATGACGGCCACTTTCATACTTGCATTCACACAAGGAGCTGCCGAGGCGGTTGAAACAGCCAGCGTTTTAACCGATGGCTTTGGTATGATCGCGATGGTTGCGTTGTTTCCATTGATTGCACTGCAGATTCTTGGTATCATCTATAGAATGAAATCCAGAAAAGGAGGGCTCAATGGTGACGCAAGGTTGTCAAAAAAGCAATCCGTTTGAGCTGCTGACTATCATAGTCAATAACGGCCTCGGCACGAAGATGCTGCGCACCGCAAAAAAATGTGGCGCCTGCGGCAGTACTATCCTGCTTGGAAGAGGCACGGTGCAAAGCGCCTTTTTAAAGTTTCTAGAGTTATATGACGAGGAAAAAGAAATCATACTGATCGCCGGCGGCCGATCAAATATACTAAATCTACTGGAGCGTCTTGACAAAGCACATAATTTCAGCAAACCGCACCATGGCATCGCCTTTTGTACCCCCGTGAAAAGCGTAATCGGAAGCAAAGGCTGCAGCGGCAGCATTCTAAATGAAAGCGAAGGTGACATACCCATCATGTATCATGCCATCTATGTCATTGTTGATAAAGGAAATGCGGAGACCGTGATCGAGGCGGCGACTTCCGCCGGCTCAGCGGGCGGAACCATTTTTAACGCGCGAGGATCGGGCATTCATGAAACCAGTATGCTCTTCTCAATGGAAATCGAGCCCGAAAAGGAAGTCGTACTGATCATTTCGGAAGCTGAGAAAACTGACCACATCACTTCTTCAATCAGTGACTCCCTCCAGCTTTCCGAGCCGGGGCAGGGTATTATGTTTGTGCAGGATGTTTCCAAGGTCTATGGGTTGAGAAATCCAGATCATACATGAGAACAGAGTTGTCATCATCTCGCCGTTTGTTTCTTTGATGGATCGAGACGTCGAGAACAAAAAGGTCTGGACATAACATTCTATTGTAACTGCAACCTTTCATGCTATCATTTCATTTGCCCTGAACCGTAACCTTCCATAGATTCGGTTTCGCTGCATATTCATATGTTTTTTTTACTGGAAGAAAAGCGCTTGTTACCGTATAATAATATGAACACGAGTGAATCTCGTGCATGCCGATCAGAATCAGATTTCACGTCGAACGCCTGGATCGGTATATGGGAGCAACCGCATGAAGCAGGAAACCGCTCGCGTCGCACAAGTGTTGGGTATGATGTACAATGGCGGCGTAGAAGCCGTCGTGATGAACTATTTTCGCGCTATGGACCGCGCGTGCGTACAATTTGATTTTTTCGTAGACGAAACGAGCGCCTTTCCGCAGCGCGCTGAGATCGAGTCGCTCGGCGGGCGCTGTTTTCTCGTGCCGTCATATGCGCGCCCATTCCGCTATATAAGCGCGCTTAAACGCTTGTTTCGGCAAAATGGCTACGCCATCGTCCACGCGCAGATCAACACCATGAGCGTGTTCCCGCTGCTTGCAGCGTGGCTCGCCCGTGTTCCGGTACGCATCTGTCACAATCACAGCACGTCCTATCCGGGCGAACGAAAGAAAAACCTGCTTAAGCTGGTTTTGCGTCCGTTTGCAAGGCTGTTTGCCACGCATTGTTTTGCCTGCGGCGATACCGCCGCGCGCTGGATGTATGGCAACCGATTTGTCGACCGCGGGCGCGTCACTATCATCCCCAACGCCATCGATCTTTCGCAGTACCATTTCAATGCGGAGCATCGCGCCGCCGTGCGCCGAGAGATCGGCGCGAACGACGGCACGCTCGTGGTTGGACATATAGGACGCTTTGTGTTCCCCAAAAATCATCTGTTTCTTTTACGTATATTTCGCGCGGTGCTGACAATTCGTCCGAACGCCGTCTTAATGCTCGCAGGGGATGGCGATCTGCTCGCGTCCTGCAAGTTCTCGGCAAGGGAGCTTGGTATCGAGCGAAACGTGCGTTTTTTAGGCGTGCGCCGGGACGCAAACCGGCTTTACGCCGCGATGGACGTTTTTTGCCTGCCGAGCTTCTACGAAGGATTGCCCGTCGTCATGGTGGAAGCGCTCGCAAACGGCCTGGCTTGCGTTGTTTCGGACAAGGTCACGCGGGAGCTGGATAACTTTCCCGTCGAGCATCTTTCGCTGGATGCGGACGCGCTCACATGGGCCCAGGCCTTGTCTGAGTCGCAGCGATTCTTTGACGCGCCGGAAGCGCTGACGCAGGCGTTTGACATTCATCAAAACGCAAAGCGTTTGCAAGCCTTTTATATTACCCGTTTATCATAAGGATGCATCCGACCACACTGACGGAAACTGGTGATCGCAGTTTGGATGCAAGAATAAAGAACCCATCTGGAAAGGATACCGTTTATGGAACAATCAAATGTCTTATTCGCGTTTGGATTGACGCTGCTGGCAGGTTTATCCACCGGCATCGGAAGCGCTTTGTCGTTGCTGACAAAGAAAACAAACACCCGCTTTCTATCAGTCGCGCTGGGTTTTTCTGCCGGTGTTATGATCTATGTTTCCTTTGTCGAAATTTTTGCCAAGGCAAAGGATTCCCTGATTGCCGCATTGGGGGAAAAGCCAGGAACATGGGCGACTGTAGGCGGCTTTTTCTTGGGTATTTTACTCATTGCGCTGATCGACAAGATGATCCCGCAGGCCGAGAACCCACACGAAGTGCACACCGTCGAAGAAATGGACGGTAAGAGTGAGTCCCACAAATCAAACCTGATGCGCATGGGGCTGTTCACCGCGCTTGCCATCGGCATCCACAACTTCCCGGAAGGGCTCGCAACGTTTACCGCCGCTATAAAGGATCCGAATCTCGGCATCCCGATTGCCATCGCCATCGCCATCCACAATATTCCCGAAGGAATCGCCGTAGCTGTGCCGATTTTTTACGCGACAGGTAGCAGAAAGAAAGCATTCTGGCTGTCGTTTCTCTCCGGCCTCTCCGAGCCGGTCGGCGCTTTGATCGGCTATCTGCTCTTATCCCGATTCTTTAACGATGTATTGTTTGGCGTTATTTTTGCCTCTGTAGCGGGCATCATGGTCTATATCAGCCTCGACGAACTGCTTCCCTCCGCCCGCGAGTATGGCGAACATCATCTGGCCATCTATGGCCTCCTAGCCGGAATGGCAGTCATGGCGTTGAGCCTACTGCTGTTCATATAAGCATCAACTGAACGAGGCGAAAGAAGGAGCAAACAAAAAAACGTGAAAGACAGCATGCAGAAGTCCAGCAAAGCAAAGCAGATTGTTCAACAGATACTCCCTGTTGCAATATTTCTTCTGATCGGAGTATCGGCCGGCTACCTGATGGGGCAGTCTTTCGTTCGCTTTTCTGTTTCGTTGATTGAAATGCCGGATATACTGATCCTGCTTTCTCTCCTGCTGCTCTTGTATCTGTCGGTGTTCCTGCAGGTCATCCTTCACGAAGCGGGGCATCTGCTCTGCGGTCTTTTGACGGGCTATCGGTTTCTCTCGTTTCGCATCGGCTCTTGCATGCTCATCAAAACAGATGATCGTTTGCGCCTGAAGAGGCTCTCCATCGCCGGAACGGGCGGGCAGTGTCTGATGCTCCCGCCGGAATACAGCGCGGGTAAATTCCCTTATGTGCTGTATCACCTGGGCGGCGCACTGATGAATTTTCTCACAAGCGTTTCGTTTCTGCTGCTTTATCTGTATTGCCCCGCGCACCCGCTGGTATCTGCGCTGTTTGGCGCGCTCGCCATCACCGGCTTTGCGATAGGCGTCATGAACGCCGTCCCCCTGCGCCTTGCGCTGTTGGATAACGACGGCAACACGCTTCTCTTGCTGCGAAAAGACCCACAGGGCGTGTTCGCGTTTTATCGTATGCTGGAGATCCACGGCCAAATCGCAAACGGTCTTCGCCTCAGGGACATGCCGGAGGATTGGTTCACAACCCCTGCGGACGCAGATAGGCATAACAGCATGATCGCGACCATCGAGGTCTACCGCTGCAATCGACTGATGGACCAGCAGCTCATCGAGCAGGCGTCAGAAAGTATACGCGCGCTGCTCAGCTCCGATGCCGCGGTGGCCGGGATCCATCGAAGCCTCTTGAAGTGTGATCTGGCGTATTGCGCCATGATGCGGGGCGATTTTGCCGCGGCGCAGAGCGAGCTGGACGAGCAGCAGCAAAAGTTCATGCGCTCTATGAAACGCTTCCCCTCCATCTTGCGTACGCAATATGCTCAGGCGCTCCTGCAGTATCACGACGCAGCAAAGGCCGAGGAAATCTTCGCCAGCTTTGAAAGCATGGCAAAAAAATACCCCTACCCCGCCGATATCGAGAGCGAGCGTGCGCTCATGGATACCGCTATGAAAGCGTTTTGCGCTTGATACGACTTAGGGTTTCACACAAATATGCGCAGCGTTCAAACCGGTGTATCATCCCGCTTGAGCGGGCAAGCATATCCTTGCCGTAACCCAGTGTATTCATCTTTGGGATTATGTGCGTCGGTTTAGGCCAGAACAAGCCGCTGATTCATTCCTGTGTTCCCATTTTAATGTAGGAGCAATCGCTTTGCGCATCCAATCCTTTATCCGTCCCGAACTGCATATCGTTCGGCAGGTGCGTGCGCTGGAGAGCGTTTGCCAGGCGCATGACTCGCTCGCGGGCACGCTGTTTCTCGACCCCTCGCTGAATGCTTCGCCGGAGATCCCCTGCCTGCTGGCGCTGTTTGAGGCGGACGCGCTTGCGGGCGTGATGACGCTCTTTGCGCCTTCTCGCGAGGAGATCGAGCTGGTCGGGCTGACGCATCCCGCTTTTCGCAGGCGCGGCGTGTTTCGGGCGTTGACCTCTGCCGCAGCCGAACAGGCAAGGCGCTTTGGCATCCCCGATCTGCTCTTTGTCTGCGAGCCGCAATCCCGATCCGGCCTGGCCGCGCTTGCCGCATACGAAGCGCAGTTGGAGCACGTCGAATACAGCCTGCGCTTTGCGCAGCCTGTATCAACGGACTCGCTTGCGTTGCCGGAAGGGCTTGTGCTGGAGCGGGCTACCGAGGCGCAGCTGGACGATATGGCGCGCATCAGCGCGCTAAGCTTTTCCGAGGAAGCGGAACAGGCGCTCTCCTTTCTCAAGCTCGCGATCCATTCCGACACGCGCACGCAGTTTCTCGCGCGCTTACGGGGCTTGCCGGTCGCTATCGGTGCCATCGGCATTGCCGACGGCGAAGCGACGATCTATGGCCTCGGCGTATTGCCCGGGCATCAAGGTCGCGGCATCGGGCGCGGCGTAATCGCGCTTTTGTTGCAAGAGATTCGGCAGCGGGGTATTGCCGAGGTCTGTATTGAGGTGGACAGCAAAAACGAAGCCGCGCTGCATCTGTATCAGTCCTGCGGATTCAAGCGCGAGGCCGCTTATGGGTATTATCGGGTAACGGTCGAGCAACTCCTTCGAGCATTCGCTTAAGTTTGCTCGAGAGAGAGCGAGCATGATATATGCCTTTTGCGACGATCTGCGAAATGCGCGCCATTTTGCTTAATAAGAAAGGCTGGAAGCAATCGATGATTCGATACGCACACACAAACCTGATTGCAAAAAATATCAATACCATGCTCGCGTTTTATCGGGACGTGCTCGGCTGCCGGAGCATCGGACAGATTCGGGATCTCTCCGGCGAATGGATTGACCGCCTGACCGGAATCCCCGGCGCGCACCTCTTCGGCGAGCATTTGTTGTTGCCGGGTTATGAAGCGGGCGGTCCTACGCTGGAAATCTTTAGCTATGCGCAAATGATCTCGCATGGCGAGGCAGCGGTCAATCAAAGCGGCTTTGCGCACATCGCGTTTGAGGTGGACAACGTGCGCGAAAAGCTGAGCGAGGTGCTCGCGCACGGTGGCGGGCAAATCGGCGAACTGGTTGAAACCCGCTATTCCGACGGACGAACCCTCACCGTCGACTACGCCACAGACCCCGAAGGAAACATCATCGAGCTGCAAAGTTGGCGGTAGGCATGCGCATTACAACGCGCCGGTACCCTGATGATCGTTTTCTATCCGCAAACGGTATTGCGCCCACAGAAATCCGTCATATGCCGTTTGCAAACAACGACATTTCGCGTTACAATAGCGTTACGATGTCTGCGCGTATCACACAGCAAGCAACCTTCAGAGATCGAATCATCCTGCCATGTCGTTACGGTTTTTAAGTGGATCGAACGACAAGCAGCCTCTTGCAATCGAGCAACTATACTGCTTTCAAAGGAATCATACATGGAGCATCCGACCAGCCGCACGCTGCACGTAGAGACCATTCGCAGCGCTTTAACCCGTATCGTAGAAGAATGGCTACGCCTGCACCTTCGGCTGGCTGCGGCCTTGGTTGCCATTTCTTTTCTAGTCGAGATTCTCCTCGCGTTTCTCATTGTCAACTCTGAAATCCTGACCACGACCATCGAGCGCTATATCGTCAAGTTCATACTCATTCCGAGTGGGATCTCCGGCATATTCGTGCTTGTTGCGTTGTTCACTATCCAGGCAAAACGCACTTCGCATGAAACGAAGGCATATACCATATCTCTGCTTTTTGTGCTGATTTGCTTCATCTATTACTCAGCGCACAGTGCGTTTATCGCCATCTATGCGCTCTATGTGTTTGCCATCTTCCTCACCACTACTTATGCAAACTATCGCCTCACCAGCCTTACTTCCCTGCTTTCGATCATAAGCCTGATCGTCTCGGAACTGTTTCTCTTTTGGGATGTCGATAAAGTCAGCGTGTTTGCCGATTCCAACCGTATGGTGGAGTTTCTCGTTGCGCTCTCCGTGATCATCGGTTGCAGCATTGTTGCGAGCGTCACCATTCATTACGAGCGCCGCAAAAACGAAGCGAGCCTACGGCGCGAGGTCGAGCGCGAGCTGATGAAGGAATCTATGCTGTTTGACGAGTTGACCGGCGCGTATAACCGCAAAGCGCTGCATGACGCGCTGCAGCTTCTTGAGGAAACCGCACCTGCCGAGCCGCTAGTTTTTTGCATTGCGGATATCGATCATTTCAAATCGGTCAACGATCTTTACGGACATCAAATCGGCGATACTTGTCTGACGGAGTTTTCCTGCGTGCTGAGCGAGTATCTAGGCGAATCCGCCGTGTTTCGTTATGGCGGAGATGAGTTTTGCCTGATTATGAGAAACACAACCGCGACCGAAGCGGTAAAACGCTGCGAGCAGATACAGTCCCGTCTGCGGCGCGTAGTGCTGGATGGCGTGCCGGAGCTCAAGGTCACCGCGAGCTTTGGCATGACGGAATACGACAAGGGCGATAGTGCGGCTCGTCTCTTTCGTGAGGCGGATGCTGCGCTCTACGAAGCAAAAACAGTTCGAAACGCAATTCGCGTCTTCATTGGCAAGAGCGAAGCACCGTTGGGCAGCTTTCGCGTTGCCACAGCTAACCCCTGCACAGATCCGAACGCTTCCGTTTCCATAGACTGACGGTAGAACGAGGTTTCGCAAACAACGACCGGTTCCAAAATGGCTGCAAGAATGGAGGCAGAGAATGCCCGGCAAACAGAAACGCCTGAGTGTCTGCATAGAAGAATACTGCTCTTGTATTTCGCAGGGCGATTTTCCGCGCGCATATCGCGGCATTATTTCCGCGTTGACTGCGTTCAAATCA
>DNFZ01000022.1 GCA_003486785.1 Clostridiales bacterium
CCGCGCCGATGTTGTCGATGCCCAGCGTCAGCGTGCCGCTCTTGAACTCCTTGACCACCTCAGCGGCGCCATCGTCGGCATAGAGCGTCGCCTCGTTGATATCGATCTTCAATTCCGCAGACATCGCCTTGGCAAGCGAAACAGGCGCGGCATAGGTTTCGTCGCCGTTCGTGCCTTCGGTAATCTTCGCGTAGTAGAGTTTATCCAGTCCGATGGTTGCCATCTATTCTTCCTCCATATACTCTTTCGCCACATCGATGGCGAAAAGGTGATAGCCCGTGTCCTCTTCCAGTCCGATATAGCGGCGTTCGGTTACTAAGAATCCCGCCGATAAGAGCAGCCGAACAAGCTGTCGTTTCTTCGCGCCATAGTTCCCCTTTGATAAGAGAGACAACCGCGCTTCTTCGATGTTCATACCAGGCGCATTGTCAGAAAACAGCTCGAAATGCTCCGAAATCGGCGTAATCACAACATACTCGTCCGGCGCGGTGGCAGAGAAAACGCCAGTCTCCACAGGAAGTCCGACGCTCTCGACGATCGTATTCAGTTCTTCTAACATACTCACGGGATATCCAGTTCCTCCTTCAACACCGTCTGCATCGCCTCAATGCACGGTTTCCGGCTTGACGATTTCGTCTGCTTCAGAAACGGCTTCGGTGGCTGACCATGCTTTCCGTATTCCAGTACATTGGCGAGCATGGCGTTGCTCACTTCGCCGCGTCCCTCCGAAAATCCTACTTTCACGTCGAGATTTCCAACGCGATCCAGCTTTGCGGGCGATACGCCAAGCGCTGCGGCAAGCTTGCCTGCCGAGCGAGACTTATACTTCGTCCCTCGACCAATTGCCGCTTGCAGATTCGATTTCATCTTTTCCATGACAACCTTACCGCCCGCCGCGAGCGCTTTTGGAATCGCAACGTCGAGCGCGTTACCCATGTCGGCGATCTGGTTGAGAAACTCGTCCGGCATCTCGATTTTCACCTTAGCCATCTGGCGTCACCTTCTTTGCCAGCACTTCTAGGTACATTCCACGACCCTTGACATCCTCGACGGACGTGATTTCAAAACGATCATCGCCGCAGAGTATTACGTGCGCCGTGGTTACGTTTAGGGTCGGGATGATACGAACCCGGAACAAATCCGTCGCCTCTGAAAAGGCGGCACGATTGACCCATTTCTGAGAACCGTGCCGCCCTTCCCTATAAGCAAATGCCGAAATCAAAACCTGATCGGTCTTTGTCGCGAATCCCTCCGCATCCTTTGTCACGACTTCCCGCGCGATGGAGATCAGCGTGTTCATTCTGCCATAGCTCACGAACCCACCTTCCAATCGCGGTCAAGGCGAAGCAGGGTGTTCACTGTGTTCCATACCTGCTGCCCGGCCTGTACATTGTCCGCGAAGAATCCACCAGTGCTGCCATCCCGGCTCTCATAGAAATGAGATGTCAGCATGATCACCGCTGCCTCGGTAGTCGGTGGCATACCCGCCACTTCGTAAGTTCCGGCGGTTAAATGCTGGTAGCTTTCGGCGTATGCTACAGCGGCATCGATCAAACGTTGCAGCAACTCATCGTCAGCATCATGCGACAGGATCAGGTTTGCCTTGACCTTACTCAGAAGCGTCGCCATCTTATATTAAGAAGCGCCCGCTTCGTCCGCCGCCATGATACCCGCGTTCTTGAGCCTTTGCAGTAACGCGTTGAGGTCACTCTTCAAATCGGCGATGGTCGAGGCATTACTCGAAGCTTGATTTGCTGCCTGATACACGCTGCCAGCCGTTTGCTCGGTAGCAAAGCCCGATTGCAAACCGGTGACGGTGGCGGTATCCAGAACCTCCAGAGTACCGCCAATCACCAGTCGATCACCACCGTCGGTGAGGTAGTTCTTACAGTTGCGGGTCGCGTCACCCACAGGAGTCTCAATGATCTGCATTTTGTCCCTCCATTACGCCTTCTGCTGCAGGACCTTGATCGCTTCCGGCAGAATGAGCTTACCGTCGAGTCGCTGCGACGCGAGGAAACCGATCTGACCGGTCGTGGCGTACAGCTCGTTCAGGCGCTTGAACGTGCGGCCCCGACGATCGGCAATCCAATAGTAGGAGAAGTCGCCAAACGCGATGGACTTATTACCTGCTGCGACTCCCGGCATGAACTCGCTGGTGACGATACGGTGACCGAGGATCGTATCCGGCGCATTTTCCGTGATTCCCGGGCGCCAGAGGTACTGCCCGTCGCCGTCTTTGAGTTTGCGCAGCAGCTTCACAGTCGTGTCGTTGAGCACAAACACAGCGCTCTTGCGGTAGGGTGCGCGCAGCGAATATACGAGGTCGATCAGCTCGTCACCCGTAATCGCCGATGCGCCCGCCGTGGTCACACCGATCTCCGCGCCACCGGTCGTGTGCAGAATGCCGATGGGTTTGCTCACACCGTTGCCGGTGAGGAACGCGTCCTCTTCCTTGTCGCCGATACGTTTGCCGAACTGATCGGAAACATACCCCTCGATGTCGAAGACACTGTCGGAGAGCAGTTCCTCGGAGACCTTGATCATGGTCGCAAGCTTGTACGCGCCGAGCACGACCTGCGAGAACGTATCGTCCGAGAGCGGGTAGGTACCCTCTTCGTCGACCCAGTCGGCGGTGCCTTTGGATGCAACTACCGGAATCTTCCGATCGCCATAACTGGTCTGGATCACGTGGCAGAGTGGGCGCAATACATTCGCGACCGTCAGCTTCTGCACCAGCGTACGCTCAAACTCGTCGGGAACGAGGTAACCACCCTCGCTGTCAGTGCCTTCGACCAGAGAGTTCAGAATTTCGGGTCTCGAGTTCTTGGAGCGAATCGCGTTCCAGAACGCCTTCTTGTAAGCGTCGGACGCACGACCCGTTTTCTGGTCTGCGGCGGGTTGCGCCGGCTTGCTGGTCAGCGGATCCGCGGTGGGTTTGTTCAATTCGGCATCCAGCGCAGCCTGCCGTTCCAGCCGGTCGATCTCTTTGCCGAGGTTGACGACGTCGGCTTCCATCTTTTCGTATGTCGCTACGTCCTCGGCGGCGAGAAGACCGTCCGTGCCGCGCTTGGTGTCGAGAAACGCTTTGGCCGCATCCCACGCCTTCGCGCGCTTTTCGCGGAGTTCCTGAATCTGGTTCATGTATTCTTCTCCTTTATTTCTTCAAAAGATTGAGCCGCTGCAACAGCGGCTCAGCGGGAAATTTCGGTTCTGCAGGTGTTTCGTCAGGCGGCTTTTCCGCTGCAGATTGTTTTACCGCCTGCATATGCTCCAACTTGTTGAGCAGCGAGTTCGTCACCGCCCGGCGGCTGAACTGGTAGCTGTTGATCGTCATGCCGTCCGGCACGCCCGTTTCGCGCGTCAGGATGCCATCCGCGAAGCCAAGCTCGATCGCTTTTTTCGCGTTCAGCCAGGTTTCGGCATCCATTAGATTTGAGATCTTCGCGCGCGACATGCCGGTTTTTAGCTCATATGCTGTGATGATGCTCTCCTTGACCTCATCCAGCATGGCGATCGCCTTCTGCATTTCCTCCGTGTCGCCGATGACCACCGTCAGCGGGTTGTGAATCATGAGTAAGCTCGTCGGCGCCATGAGCACTTCGGTGCCTGCCATGGCGATGACCGAAGCGGCGCTTGCCGCGATTCCGTCTATTTTGACGGTGACCCGGCCTTTGTACTCCATGAGCATGGTGTAGATTTGGCTCGCGGCCACGCAATCGCCGCCGGGGCTGTTTACATAGATCACGACGTCGCCCGTACCGGCGTTCAACTGTTCCCTGAAAAGTTTCGGCGTAACATCGTCGTCAAACCAGCTCTCTTCTGCAATCACACCGTCGATAGTTAAAATGCGGGTGCCATCCTCATTTCGCACCCAGTTCCAAAAGGCTTTTTTCAAGCGGAATCCTCCTTTGAAGTTGTAATTCTGTTTGCAAACAAACCTGCATCTGAAAGTTTTGTCATCGCGCCATTGATCAAATACAAATCCCCGCCGAGCTCCGGCGCGATACGATCAAGGTTCTCCAGTTCGCGGATGTCGTTGGTACTCATCCAGCCATTCTGGCGTGCAGTGGCATACCCGCTCATACGCGAGGCATAATCGCCGCGCAGTAATCCATCCACGTTGAATCGGATGAAATACGTGGGTTTTTCGCTCTCGCTGAACAGCGCTCGGCACATGCTCTGTTCCCAGCGCACAACCCAGGGATCAAGGGTGTACTTCACATATTCAAGAGACTGCTGCTCAATGTTGCTGAACGACGATTTCTCCAAGTCCGCCAGCATGTGCGGCGGCACACGAAAGATACGCGCGATCTCATTGATCTGAAATTTACGCGTTTCCAAGAACTGTGCCTGTTCCGGCGCGATACCGATCGCGGTATACTTCATTCCCTCTTCGAGAACTGCGATCTTATGCGCGTTTGCGCTGCCCTGATACGCCGCGTTCCAGCTTTCCTTGACGCGTATCGGATCCTTAATCGTGCCGGGATGCTCTAATACGCCCGCAGGAGCCGCGCCGTTGGCAAAGAACTTTGCGCCGTACTCCTCCGTCGCGATCGCCAGGCCGATGGCGTTCTTCGCCATGGCAATCGGGCTATAGCCGATCAGGCCATCGAACCCGAGTCCGGGAATATGGAGCACGTCCGTCGGTGATAGGTAAACTCTGCTATCCGAACCGAGTGTATTGGGATCTTCCGACCCGCGCTGATATAAATAAAAAAGTCGGCCGTTCTGATCACGGTCGACTGTCATTTTGTTCGGCATGAGCGGATAGAGTGCGACTACTTCGCCTCTGGCGTTTCGGATGATCTGCGCGTAGGCGTTACCCCACAAGAGCAGGTGGCTCATGAGCGTTTCCCGAAACGCGAAGCTCGTCATCTCGGGGTTTGGCTCATCGTGCAGCAGCCGGTAGAGCGGATGCTTAAACGCCTTTTCTTTGCCACCGCTGTCATTGTATCGGTAGACATTTAGCGGAAGGCCAGCTACGGTCTCGGACAGGATTCTAACGCAGGAGTATACCGCCGTCATCTGCATAGCGGTCGTTTCGTTGACCGGTTTCCCGCTCGATGTGCCACCGAAGAAGAAACTGTAGCGGCTGCCGTTGA
>DNFZ01000205.1 GCA_003486785.1 Clostridiales bacterium
CCTGCCTGCATTCCGTCGGCGCGCCGCTGGAAAAGGGCGAGACGGATGTCCCGTGGCCCTGCGCCCCGATCGAACAGAAATACATCAGCCACTTCCCCGAAGAGCGCCTGATCTGGTCCTACGGCTCCGGCTACGGCGGAAACGCACTGCTTGGCAAGAAGTGCTTCGCGCTGCGCATCGCGTCTGTCCAGGCGCGTGATGAGGGCTGGTTGGCCGAGCATATGCTCATCCTCCGCCTCACCGATCCGGAAGGCAATAAGACCTATATCGCCGGCGCTTTCCCGAGCGCCTGTGGCAAGACCAATCTTGCGATGCTGATCCCGACCATCCCCGGCTGGAAGGTCGAGACCATCGGCGACGACATCGCTTGGATGAAATTCGGCGCGGATGGCCGCCTATATGCCATCAACCCCGAGGCCGGTTTCTTCGGCGTCGCGCCCGGCACCTCCGATCACTCCAACTACAACGCCATGCGCAGCGTAGATAAGAACTCCATCTTCACAAACGTTGCCCTCACGGACGACGGCGATGTTTGGTGGGAAGGCATTGAAAAGCCCGCCCCCGCACATGCCATCGACTGGAAGGGTAAGGACTGGACGCCCGAATCGAAAGAGCTCGCCGCACATGCAAACGCACGCTTTACAGCGCCCGCGTCACAGTGCCCCTGCATCGCGCCCGAGTGGGAAGATCCCGCAGGCGTGCCGATCTCCGCAATCCTGATCGGCGGACGCCGCCCGCGCACCATACCGCTCGTTCACGAGAGCTTTGACTGGACGCACGGCATTTTCGACGGCTCGATCATGGGCTCGGAAATCACCGCCGCCGCCATCTCCGCCAAGATCGGCCAGGTTCGCCGCGATCCCTTCGCGATGCTGCCGTTCATCGGCTACAACGTGTGCGATTATCTGCAGCACTGGCTCGACATCGGCGCAAAATCCACAGAGGATAAGCTGCCGAAGATCTTCTACGTCAACTGGTTCCGCAAGAGCGAGGACGGCAAGTGGCTCTGGCCGGGCTTCGGCGAGAACAGCCGCGTGCTCAAATGGGTCGTGGAACGCGTAAACGGCAAGGTGGACGCAGTCAAGACCGCTATCGGCTATCTGCCCAAGAAGGAAGACCTCTACCTCGACGGGCTCAACGTCTCCGACGCGGCCATGGAAGAGCTATTCCACCTCGAGAAAGACGAATGGCTTGCGGAAGTGGAGTCCATCAAGGAGCACTACGCCAACTATGGCGAAAAGATGCCCGCAGCGCTCAAAGAGCAGCTCAAAGCGCTTGAAGCACGCATCAACGCGATGTAAGCATCAGCCTTCAGCAGAAAATAACCAAAGAGGCGCATATCCGAGCGGATATGCGCCTCTTCTTCTTTAAACCGCGCGGAAACGCCACAAAACACGTGTTCTTTTGCAAGGCCTAGGCTATAATGGAGCCATGATTACACTTGCAAACCCGGACTTCAACATAAAAAAGATTGCGGACAGCGGACAGTGCTTCCGCCTCAACCCGAATCATGAAGGCGGCTATACGCTGGTCGCCAACGGCCGCGTGCTGCAACTATGGGACGCGGATAACGGTTGCCGAATCGACTGCACACAGGCGGAATTTGACGCGCTCTGGCGCGATTACTTTGATTTCGCGACGGACTATGCAAGCATCCGCGCGCAAGCGGACCCCGAAGACGCGTTCTTGCAGCGGGCCTGCGCCTACGGCGCTGGAATACGCATGCTGCGGCAGGACCCCTGGGAGATGCTCATGAGCTTCATCATCTCCCAGCGCAAGAGCATTCCTGCAATCAGGTTTTGCGTCGAGGCGTTATGCGCGCGCTACGGCGAGCCGATCGAGCATGCGGGCGGGCGATATTTCGCGTTTCCGGCAGCGGAGCGGCTGGCGGCGCTGGATGAAGCACATTTTCTGGCCTGCTCGCTGGGGTATCGCGCCAAATACGTGCTCGCATGTGCACGAATGATCGCCTCTGGCGCGCTTGATCTGGATGCGATGACAGCACTGGACGATGAAGCGCTCTTCTCCGTGCTGCTTAAGGTGCCCGGCGTAGGGGAAAAGGTTGCCAACTGCGCAATGCTCTTTGGTTACCACCGGCTCTCGCGCTTTCCGCGTGATGTGTGGATCAACCGCGTGATCGAGCAGGAGTATGGCGGCGCATTTCCGCTGGAACGATATCCCGATACCGCAGGCGCGCTGCAGCAATACATCTTTTATTACGCGAGAAGCGCGGTGTATCAGGGCAAAAGGATTTAAGCGTTCCAAAGAAAGATGTTGGGGCTCAATAACGCAGGACGAACAATCTTCTGCTCCGCAAAACAGTTTTCATTATGTTAAGTATGTTGACCAAGCTGACGAGAACAGGCAAACACGGGAGGGCTGCATGCGCAAACAGACCGACTGGTTGTTAGCGGGCGATCCTGCGATACGGTATCTCACATACCGCGATCTGCTGCACGCGACGCCGGAGCAGTGCGAAGCGTTGCAGGCGCGCCTCCCGCAGGAGGGGATTTGCGCGCGATTGCTCGCCTGTCAGCACGAAAACGGGCACTGGGGGCTGTACTATTATCAGCCAAAGTGGACCTCTACGCACTATACGCTGCTGGAACTCAAGAACCTCGGCGCACCGACCGCTCTTACGGCATGCCGCAGCATCATACTGCGCATGTTTGATGAATGCACCTTGCCGGGCGGAGGCATGAATCTCTCCAGGCATGCGCATCCGAACGATACCTGCGTGGATGCGATGGTGCTCAACTACGCCTCGTATTTTTGTCCGGAAGAGCCGCGTCTGGATCAGCTCGCCGGGCATATCATGGCCGAGCAGCGACAGGACGGCGGGTTTGCCTGGGACGCAAGCGCCGATTGCGGCGATCCGCACACGACCATCTGCACGATGGAAGGGCTTGGGCAGTATGCCGCGAGCCGCGCGAGCGGCAAGCAGGTAAGCGTGAGCGAAGCCATGCGGGGCGGCGTCTCCTTTCTGCTCTCAAATCATCTCTTCATCGACAGCACGGATCGCCGCTTTCAGAAACTGACGTACCCTGCGCGCTACCGCTACGACCTGCTCCGCGCGCTGGAATTCTTTGCGCGCGAGAGGATCTGCTTTGATGAACGCATGCGTGAGGCGATCTTGTGGCTGGCCGGCAAGCAGACCAGGGAAGGCCTCTGGCGGCTGGAGCATACGCATGCGGGCAATGTGCATTTTCCGCTGGAAGAGATCGGGAAGCCCAGCCGGTTTATCACGCTAAAAGCGATGCTCGTTCTCCGGGCGTATGGGCGCGATGTTCCGGATGCTATCGGTCAAAATCCAGCCTAATCGCAGCACGGGCGTGGCGGAGCGCGACGTCTCCGTGACAACACAACATGAACAGGGAGAACGGCTTGATGGACGATCTGATGCTTTCACTCTATGTTCTTTTGGTGGCTCTGCTGCTTGCGGTGCTGATTTTTCTGCTGATGCGCCGCGCAGCAAGCCGACGGGAAGAGGCGCTTGCCGCATATTGTGCGCAAAACGGGTATCGCCTGACAACCCTGCGCGAAGCAACTGCCCTCGAAATCCGGATTGAAGCCGACGGCTGGCAGCTGATCAGCAGCATGCGCGCCCAGCACAACAGCAGCGGAAGCGGGAACTCCGGCTGGCGGCGCGAAACGGAGTGGTTCTGCACGAAGGAAAATCCCCTGCGGCAGACGTTTGCGTTGCAGCTGTCCGAGGGCGCGGCCGATTTCGACCGCCTGCCTTCCTGGGTGCGGGACGCGGCGCTATCCGCAGTGCGTCGCTGGCTGGGCGATGAGATGAAAAGCCTCGATAGCGTGCGCGCGGTTCCTTTTTCAGGCGCGCGAACCAGCGTTGTGTTTGAAACCGCGCCGCACGCGGCGGATGCCGCGCTGGAGCCGCTGCGCTTTGCGCTGCAGGGCTATCATGGCGCCCTGCCGCTCTATCTGGAGAGTTCGTCCGCTCGTGTGCGGCTGCACGTTCCGGGCGCGGCGATCAATTCAGCGGAAGAAGCGGATCAGCTGCTTCGCGTCGCGCGGTTGCTGCTATAGCGATTGATTTTCCGCGCGCAATATCTTGACGGATATGCGTGTGTTTGATACTGTTTAGGTGTCGAAAAAGCGGTTTGAATCAGGCCGATTTTTTGATCCTGCGCGTGCTTCTTGTGTTTGAGGACGCCGCGCTTGGCTGTAGAGAACCGTCCCCCGAAGCAACTCGGGGGCGGTCCTCTTTTTGGCGGCATCTTTCAATATCATTCTTCATTATCTATCCTCCTAGTGTACGTCAGCAAGATCCTTCCGCAAGGTTCGACACGCGAAACAGAGGGTTCGATACAAAAGCAGTCTGTCTAAAAACGAGGCCGATAAGCGCACGCAATCGCCATAAGAAATGCAAAATAATCGTAAATAAATATATATTTACTGTTCTACATGCGAGTGCTATGATATAAAGAACCGGAATTTTGATATGGAATGCACAATCCAAGCACGAAAGGCATTGAGTATGTACGCTATCTTTCAGAACTTTTCAAACCTGACATGGCAGCAGGTCGTCATGTGGGTGATCGGCAGTATATTGATCTACCTCGCGATCAAGAAAGACATGGAGCCCTCGCTGCTCCTCCCCATGGGATTTGGCGCAATCCTCGTGAATATCCCCATGTCCGGCGCAGTCACGCAGGTCATCGAAGGTGTAAGAGAAATCGGCGTGTTGAATGTGTTGTTTGATGCGGGTATTTCAAACGAGCTCTTTCCGCTGCTGCTGTTCATCGGCATCGGCGCAATGATCGATTTTGAGCCGCTGCTCAACAACCCGAAGCTGATGCTCTTTGGCGCAGCCGCGCAGTTCGGCATCTTTGCCACGCTCGTCGGCGCGACCGCGCTGGGATTTCAGCTCAAGGATGCGGCTTCCATCGCCATCATCGGCGCGGCAGACGGCCCTACCTCCATCTTCGTTGCAAACTATCTCAAGTCGAACTACATAGGGCCGATCATCATCGCGGCTTACTCCTATATGGCGCTGGTGCCGATGATCCAGCCGCCGATCATCAAGCTGCTCACCACGAAGCACGAGCGCAGAATCCATATGGAATACACCGGCAGCAGCGTTTCTCAGACGACGAAGATCCTCTTCCCGATCATCGTCACCGTCATCGCGGGCACATTTGCGCCGCGCTCGGTCGCGCTGGTCGGCTTTCTGATGTTCGGCAACCTGATTCGCGAGTGCGGCGTGCTCGGCTCCTTGTCCGAAACCGCGCAGAAGGTGCTGGCAAACCTCATCACGCTGCTGCTGGGGCTCACCGTGGCGGCCAATATGCGGGCGGAGGCTTTCCTCTCGCTTCAAACGCTGATGATCCTCGCGCTCGGCCTTGTGGCGTTTGTTTTCGACACCGCGGGCGGCGTGGTCTTCGGCAAGGTGATGAACCTCTTCGTCAAAAAAAAGGTCAACCCCATGATCGGAGCCGCGGGCATCTCCGCATTCCCGATGTCGTCCCGCGTCGTACATAAGATGGGTCTTGCGGAGGACAAAACCAACCACCTGCTCATGCATGCGGCCGGCGCGAACGTTGCCGGGCAGATCGCCTCCGTCATCGCGGGCGGCGTTTTGCTAAGCCTCATCGTGAAATAAGGGAAGGGAGATACACTCATGAATCTCGAAGCTGTTGCACCCATCCTCGATACCGTCGGTATCCTCGGCCTCGGCATGCTGGGCATTTTCGTCGTCACGGGCGCGATCATACTCACCATCATGCTGCTCAACCGGTTTACTTCGCGCGGAAATAAGAATAACCGTTCGTAACCATTGCAGACCCATAAGGCGGCTGGCTGAAAGGCGGGCCGCTTTCAGCTGTGAACCAGTTTTTTAGAAGCGCTCCGGCGGCTGGCACACGAGTGAGCCGACGACACTTATACGACCGCTGAAATGCGGATCAGTAAATGGGAGATTAAGTTATGGAAACTCTCGTTCTGTTTGGGGCAATTCTTGTCGCACTTCTGGCATTCGCATATGCCGCATGGCTCTACCTTTGGGTCAAGCGTCAACCCTGCGAAAACCGGAAGATCATCAATGCAACCGGGCTCATCCGTGCCGGCGCGCGCACGTTCCTGCGTAAGGAATACGCCGTTCTGGCCAGATTTGCGGGCGTTGCCGCAGTGCTAATCTTCGTGTTTCTTCCCAAGCCGATTTGGCTGGGCAACTTTGTCCACAACGTCTGGATGGTCGTCGCCTACATCTTCGGTACCGTCTTCTCCGCCATCGCGGGTAAGATCGGCCTCGAAGTTGCAACCATCGCCAACGGCCGCTCCGCCGAAGCCGCCCAAAAGGGCATCGCGCCTTCCTTCATGGCCGGATTTCGCGGCGGCGCAGTCATGGGCATGGCGGTAGTCGGCGCAAGCCTCCTGGGCGTAACGCTCGTCTATCTGCTCACCAGAGATGCTACCACAGTCCTTGGCTTCAGCTTTGGCGCAAGCTCGCTGGCCCTGTTTGCAAAAGCGGGCGGCGGCATCTTCACCAAAACCGCCGACATCAGCGCAGATCTTGTCGGGAAAGTCGAGCTTGGCATTCCGGAAGATGACCCTCGCAACCCCGCCGTCATCGCGGATAATGTGGGTGACAACGTTGGCGATGTGGCCGGCATGGGCGCGGACCTCTTCGACTCCAACGTCGCTTCCATGGCTGCGGCGCTCGTCATGGGCAGCGTGCTTGGCGGAAATAACGTTGACATGGTGTTTACGTTTGCAGCGCTGGGCCTGCTCTCCTCCATCATCGGGGTCATGACCGCACGCATCGGTAGTAAGGGCAGCCCGACCAAGGCGCTCAACTCCAGCACCTACGTCACCACAGCAGTCTTTGCCGTGCTGACCGCCATTACGACCTACATCTTCCAGTTTCCGTGGAGAATCTGGGGCGCCAGCATAGTTGGCCTCGCCGTCGGTGTCATCATTGGCCTCACCACGGACTACTTTACGGATGACTCCAAGAAGCCCGTCCACTTTGTGGCGCATGCAAGCAAAACCGGCCCGGCGTTTACGATTCTTTCCGGCATCTCTTATGGACTGCTGAGCGTCTTTCCGGCCATGATCGGCATCGGCGTTGCGGCATTCACTGCTTACAAGCTCTGCGAACCGCTCGGCGGCATCGAGTATTCGCTCTTCGGCATCGCCATGGCAGCTGTCGGCATGCTCTCCATCGTCGGCATGATCGTCAGCAACGACGCGTACGGCCCTATCGTGGACAACGCGCGCGGCCTTGCTGAAATGGGAGACCTTGGCGAAGAAGTGCTCACCATCACCGACGAGCTCGACTCCGCAGGCAACACCGTCAAAGCCGTTACAAAAGGCTTTGCTATCGCGGCTGCGGGTCTTACCGTCATCGCGCTGCTCGGCGCTTTCATGAGTGAAGTCAACACCGCGGCTGCGGAGCTGGGTGTCGCGGGCATTCAAAACTTCGACATTATGAACCCGATGGTCTTCTTCGGCCTGCTCGTGGGCGCGGCGGTTCCCGCCGTGTTCTCGGCAATGCTCATGCTCGGCGTCGATCGCAACGCGCAGCGCATGGTCGCGGAAATCCACCGTCAGTTCAACGAGATCGTCGGCCTGAAGGAAGGTAAAGAGGGCGTGGAGCCGGAATATGACAAGTGCATTGAGATCGCTACCGACGGCGCGCTCAAGGAGCTCGTCCCCGCCGGACTCATGGCCATCATTGCAACCTTTGTTGTCGGCTTTATCGGTGGTGTGCAGGCAATCGGCGGGTTCCTCTGCGGAAACATCGTCTCCGGCCTGCTATTCGCGCTCTTCATGAGCAACTCCGGCGGACTCTGGGATAATGCCAAGAAGTATGTTGAGAGCGGCCACGAAGGCGGCAAGGGCAGCGACGCGCACAAAGCAGCAGTCGTTGGCGACACCGTCGGCGATCCGTTCAAAGACACCGCTGGGCCTTCGATCAACACGCAGATCACGGTCGTGTCGCTCATGGCATCGCTCATGAGTACGCTGTTCCTCACGATCTCGATCTTCTAATCATTTGCGGCATAGCCACAGAGCGCGCGTTTCCCTGTCCGGGAGTGCGCGCTTTTTTACGGGCTTGTCTTTGCTAGAAAGCTTTGAATGAAGTAATAGAACCAAAGCGCGAGCGACAGCGCACTCAAGCCGCCTCTTTGTCTGTGTGTTCTGCAAAAATTGAAGGAACGCCTCGCATAAGCATGATGCACGAATCAATTCCGCCAAAATCGACAGGACGCCTCCTTCGAGACGTCCTTACGGGCATATGCGGCAATTGCTTTTGATTCCTTCCGGCTTGGAAGCTGTCACGTTAAAGTAAGAATAATGGCGGTTTATCCAAATCGCCGCGTTTGCCCTGTGATGTATATACTACCAGACAATCATGAACAATGCATCAACGCCCTGTTACGATTTTGAAACGCATTGTGACGAGCGGCGCAATCTTGCGAGGGGTTCTCATTGCTGGGCTCTTTCATAAGATTCAAACGGTTCAACCGTGAAGCAGCCGGAGTCGCAAGCCCTAGCAACAGGCGTGTGTCAGGATCGTTCTGTAACATCTGCAAGAGTCACGCCCGCAAGCAGCTGACCCAGCATCGCCGCTTGCTCCAGGCTCACGCGCGCGCCGCGCAGCTCGCCACCATTGAGTAAGATACCGCTAAGGTCGCTATCCGAGAGATCTATGCCGGAGAATGACGTTTGAAACAGCTCCGCACGGGTGAGCAAGCACCGTGCGAACACGGTGGATGAGAGCGTGCAGCCGGAGAGAGAACTGTTGGTTAGATCGCTGTCGATAAACCGCACGTGCCGCATCTTTGAGCCGGTGAAGTTGCCATAGCGTAGAACACAGCGCTCGAATACCACATCGAGCAAAAACGATTCTATCAACTTAACTCCGAGCAGCTTGCAGTCAAGCATCTTCGTGCGCTGCAACGTTCCCTTCTGCATCTGCGCGTTGGAGAGGTCGCTCTGCTCAAACTCACAGTCGATAAACGCTGCGCGCGCAAGGGAGCAACCGGGCAAGCGGCAGCCGACAAAGCGGCACTGCCGGAAGGTCAGTCCCGGATAGGTACCGCCCTCAAGTGAGTGGTTCTCAAACAGGATATGCTCGACATCCTCCTGCTCCTCACAGGCGAAAGCAAACATCGCCTCGATGTCTTCGCAGCGCGTGAGAGATGTTTGTTGCGGTTGATTTCTCATAAATCGGAGTGTAACACACAAATTGCGCGATGTATAGCACAACTCAGGGCGTGATTATAAACAGCCCGCAAAGCAAACCACCATATTGCTGCTACCGG
>DNFZ01000177.1:0-313 GCA_003486785.1 Clostridiales bacterium
CTCGTCACCGTGCTCATGGGCGACAAGGTCCAGTCGAGAAAAGAGTATATCTTCGAAAACGCGGACTTTAATAAGACCGCGAACGAGATGTTTGAAAAGCTAAAGGATTAGTCTGCGTTTGTTGCAAGCGAACATGATTGACGGACGATAAGGAAACACGATATGCCGAAAGAACCCATACAACTCAAGCTGGAAAAGATCATCCAGCGCAATATGGACGAGGTCATGCACCAGTCCATGATGCCCTATGCCGAGCACGTCATCCTCGAGCGCGCGCTCCCGCGCGTGGAGGACGGCCTCAAGCCCGTGCAGC
>DNFZ01000177.1:412-16477 GCA_003486785.1 Clostridiales bacterium
CCGCTCGTGGACGGCCACGGCAACTTCGGCAGCGTGGACGGCGACAGCGCGGCTGCGATGCGCTACACCGAGGCGCGCATGACGGACGCCGCCATGCAGCTGCTGCGCGACATTGAAAAAGACACCGTCGGGTTTTCGTTTAACTTTGACGACACGCTCAAGGAGCCGGAGCTGCTGCCGGGGCGCTTCCCCAACCTGCTCGTCAACGGCGCAAGCGGCATCGCGGTAGGCCTTGCCACCAACATCCCACCGCACAATCCCGTGGAGGCGATCAACGCCGTCATCGCGGTGATGGACAACCCGCGCATTACGCTCGAAGAGCTCATGCAGATCATCCCCGCGCCGGACTTTCCCACAGGCGGTTTCCTGCTCGAATCCTCCGAGGTGGAGCAGGCCTACCGCACCGGACGCGGCAAGATCTATATGCGCGCCAAGACGCATTTTGAAGAGCAGAAAAACGGCAAGACGCTCATCGTGATCACCGAGCTGCCGTTCCAGGTCAACAAGGCGAACATGCTCGAAAAAATCCTCGCCGTGAGTCAGGAAAAAAAGGCGATGTTCTCCGGCATCGCGGATATCCGCGACGAGAGCGACAGAACCGGCATGCGCGCCGTCATTGAGGTCAAAAAGGACGGCGACCCGGAGCGCATCCTGCAATATCTGTTTAAGTACTCCGACATGCAGATGACGTTTGGCGTGAATATGGTCGCCATCGCGGGCGGCAAGCCGCAGCAGCTGACCCTCAAGCAGATCATCGCGCACTACATCCGCCATCAGCGGGACGTGGTCACGCGCCGCACGCAGTTTGAGCTGGACGCGGCACTCCGGCGCGAGCATATACTAACTGGCCTGATGATCGCGGTGGACAATCTCGACGCGGTCATCGCGCTCATCCGCGCGAGCAAATCGCCCAAGGAAGCACGCGAAGGCTTGATGAAGACATTCGCGCTCTCCGAGATACAAGCGCAGGCGATTCTCGATCTGCGCCTCCAGCGGCTGACCAATATGGAGCTTGTCACCATCAAGCGCGAGTACGCGGAGGTGGTGCGGCTCATCGGGGAACTCCGCGGCATTCTTGCCAGCGACAAGAAGCTGATCACGCTGATTAAAAAGGAGCTCACCGAGATTCGCGAAAAGCTCGCGGTTTCGCGCAGAACCACGTTTGTCGCCTGCGACGATGCGCCGGTTGACGAGGCGGAGGATTTCGCGCTCGTAGAGGACGTTACCGTCTGCATCTGCGAGGGGCTCAAGATCCGCCGTATGCCGACAAAGGTGTTTTCGCTCGCCGCCATCTCAGAGGACAAGCCGCTGTTTGTGCTCGAAACCCGCTCCAACCAGCGCATCCGTCTGTTTACCGATCAGGGCGCGCTGCTCTCGCTCGCGGTGGAGGATCTGCCGGAGACCCGCGCCACCACGCGCGCGGCAAACCTTGCCTCGCTGCTGCCGTTTGAGAAAAACGAAAAAATCATCGCGCTCTATCCCGATGCGGACGAGGGCGAGTATCTATTCTATCTGCGCGACGGAAACGTCAAGCGCACCGCCGCGCCAGAATACCGCGTCCGCGTCAAGCGCACGGTGGCGGTCGCGCTGCGGGATAAGGATCGCGTGCTCGGCATCGAAAAATATGAGCCGCGGTCGATTCTCCTCGTTACAAAGCGCGGCATGAGCATCCGCTTTGCGGCGGATACGATCCCTGCGATGGGGCGCGTCTCCGGCGGCGTGAAGTGCATCAAGCTCGACAAGGGCGACGAGGTGACCTTCGCCTCGCTCGTGCCGGAGGAGGCCGAGGTGCTCACCGTCACCGACAAAGGCTTTGGCAAACGCTCGCCGTTGTTTGACTATGACCTGCAGGGCAGAAACGGCAAAGGCTTAAAGACCTTCGACCTTAAGAAAAACGGGTCAAACGGCACCTGCATCGCGGTCGTCGCGGTGCTCACCGAGCAAAAGACGCTTACGCTCGTGCAGCGGCACGGCGCGCGCACGGCGATTCAAACCGGCGAGGTGCGAATCGAGCCGAGAGCCGGCAAGGGAAATATGCTTGTTGCGGTCGTACTGGACGACGACGTGACCGGCATCGAATAACGAAATAGCGACATAAAAACGAGCTGCCATATTGCGGCAGCTCGTTTTTTGTTGCACAAGTTGTTGTAAATCGAAACGGTTTACCGTTTGCCGGAAATCAGCCGGCTGATCAAGATCAGAAGACACGCGCCGCCGACCGCGATGAAAAACCCGCCGATCGACCAGACATTGCCCGAGCCGATGCCCGCGTAGTCGGCCAGCCAGCCGCCGACAACAGCGCCCGCGATGCCGACGATGATGTTGCGGATGAGGCCGCCTCTGCCGCGCATGATCTTGCTGGCGACCCAGCCGATGAGCGCGCCGATGAGTAACCATCCCAGAAAATTCAACATATGAAACGATCCTCCAAAAATTTTTATCCTGATTCACGCGAACATGTGTCGCGTTATTCTGTCTTGTTCTCTTCCGTCGCGGCAGGTGTTGCTTGGGTACTCTGCTGCGATTTCTTTTTGAAAAACACGCGGAAGAGCACGTTTGCCACCGCCGCGATGACGGGGCCAAGGATCATGCCCGCGCCGCCGAAGAGAATCAGCCCGCCGACGGATGCAAACAGCGTAATCCACGGGGAGAGCCCCACGCTCTTGCCCGTGATGATGGGATCGAGGATCATGCGCAGCACCACCATGGCGATATACGTCGCGCCGACCGAGATTGCCATATGCGGGTTTTTCGCAATCAGCGCAATGATAGCCCACGGCACAAACACGATACCGGAGCCGATGACGGGCAGCAAATCCAGCAAGCTCACCACAAAAGCGATCAGCAGCGACCACCAGCCGAGGCCGGCGATGACCATGCCGATCGTGATGACCAGAAGGTTTACGCCAAAGAGAATGACCTGCGCCTTGCCAAAGCCGAGCGCGGTTTTGCCCAACTCTTTGAGCGCTGTGACGAATCGTTTGTCATGTTGTTCCATAGCATGATTATAGCGGAATGCGCGCCTGCACACAATCGGTTTGGCGTGAGTGAATCGTGAAATCTGTTTGATAAAAGCGAATATGCCCCCTTGGCTTCTCGCGCGGCATAATTCTCTTTGTCCTTCTTCGTTCTTTATGCATCTAGAAATGTATTTTTGCATGACTCCAAACAAGAAAACGTCCGGTATATCAGTCTTTTCCCACTGAATAAATATACTATATATTTCTTGCTGCGCCGTTGACAGCGACATCCTCTTGCGAATAGGATAACATCAGCGGTTTTGTAGCAACGGAGTCTACAGAAGCCCAAAAACCGGAGGACGCAACATGCGCATACTCGTCATCAATCCCGGCGCAACCTCGACCAAGATCGCTGTTTACGAAGAGGATACGGAGGTTTTTTCCACCTCACTCTCCCACGCGCCGGAGGAGCTTTCCGGCTTATTGCGCGTGGTCGACCAGCTTTCTCTGCGCGAAGGTCTCGTGCGAAACGCGCTGGCAGAGGCGGGCTATACCCCCGCGCGGTTTGACGCGGTCGTAAGCCGCGGCGGCTTGGTGCGCCATATCCCCAGCGGAACATACGAAATCGACGATCAGGTCATTCACGACATCTACAATCCCCCCTTTGGCGAGCACGCCTCCTCCCTTGGCCCCCTCATCGCGCGCTCGATTGCCGCGGAGGCGCAGATACCGGCATATCTCGTCGATCCGGTTTCGGTGGACGAGCTGCAACCGCTCGCCCGCGTCTCCGGCCTTTCCGGCATGGAGCGGGAGAGCTTTTTTCATGCGCTCAATCAAAAGGCCGTTGCGCGAAAAGCCGCAGCGGATCTCGGCAAGCCGTATGAAGCGCTCAACCTCATTGTCGCACACTTAGGCGGCGGGGTCTCGGTTGCGGCGCACGAGAAAGGGCGCGTGGTGGATGTCTTCAACGTCAAGGACGAGGGCAGCTTTTCGCTCGACCGCGCGGGGTCTTTGCCCGTCAACGCGCTGGTCAACCTCTGCTTTTCCGGTGTGACCAAACAGGAAATCAAGCACAGGCTCTCGTTTGAAGCGGGCGTGTTTTCCTATCTTGGCACGCGGGATTTCCGCGAGGTGCAGCAGCGCATGCTCGAAGGCGACGAAAAGGCTTCGCTCGTCTACCGCGCGATGGCGTATCAGCACGCGAAGGACATCGGCGCGATGGCTGCGGTGCTTCGCTACAGTGTAGACGCGATTATTTTCACGGGCGGCATCGCGCACTCTGAGCGTTTCTGTTCGGAGATCTCCGGCTATGTCGAGAAGATCGCGCCCATCCTGCGCTACCCCGGCGAGGAAGAGATGAAAGCGCTTGCGCTCGGCGCGCTGCGTGTGCTGCGCGGAGAAGCGGCAAGGTCGTATACGGAGACGATTGCGCAAACCAAATAACCTTTACTATACCAAACAGAGGAGACACCAAGGCATGAAACACACCCTGAATGAGTTTGTCGAAGGGGCGCAGGGGCTAAACCTCCGCGTCGCTGTCGCCAGCGCGCACGACACAGAGGTCATCGAGGCCCTGCTTGCCGCGCGTGAAAAAGGCATCTGCTCCGCCCTGCTCTACGGCAAGGCTGCGGAGATTCACAAAATTTTCGCCACCCTCGGCGCGGACGAAACCGGCTTTACGATCATCGAGCCGGAGGACGGCAGCGACGTTGCCTGTGCACGCGCGGCGGTGCACGCCGTCGAGACGGGCGAGGCAGACTATCTCATGAAGGGCATTCTCAACTCGACGGATTTTCTCCGCGCGGTGGTGCATTCCGAGCTTTTGCTCGGGGGGCTTCTCTCGCATGTGATGCTCTTCGAGTTTCCGACGTATCACAAGCTGCTCTTTATCAGCGACGGGGCGATGAACCCCGCGCCGGACTATGAGAAAAAGCGCGTCATCCTGGAGAACGCCGCAAGGCTCATGCAGCAGATCGGGTATACTGCCATCAACGCGGCCGTACTCAGCGGCAGCGAGGTGGTCAGCGAGAAGATCCCCTCCACGTTGGACGCAAAGGCGCTGGCTCAGCTCGACTGGACGCGCTACAACATGACCGTGTTCGGCCCGGTCGCGCTCGATCTTGCCATCAGCCGCGAGGCCTGCGCACACAAGAAATATACGACGGCAGGCGCGGGCGACGCGGATCTGCTGATCATGCCAAACTACGAGACCGGCAACGCGTTTGGCAAGTCCCTCACCTACTTTGCGCACGCACGCACAGCCGGGCTCGTCCTCGGCGCGCGCTGCCCCATCGTGCTTGTCTCTCGCGCAGACCCGGCGGACGCAAAGCTCACCTCCCTCGCCCTTGGCGCCATCGCGGCGCATGAAGGAGGCAAAGCATGAGCAAGACGCGTCAGCTACTCACCGGAAACGAAGCCATCGCGCGCGGCGCTTATGAGGCGGGCGTGTCCGTCTGCTCCGCCTATCCCGGCACGCCGAGCACGGAGATTTTCGAAAACCTCGCGCAGTATAAGGATTCGCTTTATGCCGAATGGGCACCGAACGAAAAAGTAGCCACCGAGGTTGCCTACGGCGCATGCATCGCAAACGCGCGTTCGCTCACCGCGATGAAGCACGTCGGCTTAAATGTGGCGGCAGACCTGGTGTTTACCGCCGCATACAACGGCGTTGGCGCGGGGTTTGTGATCGTTACGGCGGACGATCCGGACATGCACTCCTCGCAAAACGAGCAGGACAACCGCCGCTATGCGCAGTTTGCGAAGATTCCGCTCATCGAGCCAAGCGATTCGCAGGAATGCAAGGACTTCATGAAGGAAGCCTACGACATCTCCGAGCGGTTTGATATCCCCGTGCTGTTTCGCACCACCACGCGCGTGAGCCACAGCAAGAGCCTCGTCTCCTTCGGCGAGCGGGAGGAGCAATCCCCCGCGCGTTATGCGCGCAATATCCCGAAGTTTGTCTGCACGCCCGCGTTCGCGCGCAAGCACCGCCCGGAGCTCGAAGAAAAGCTAAAAGCGCTGGAGGCATATGCCAACACGAGCCCGCTCAACAGCATGGAGCTAAACGGCGGCAAGGTCGGCGTGCTCTCCGCTTCGATTGCCTACCAGTACGTAAAAGAAGTCTTCCCGCAAGATACGTCGTTCCTCAAGCTCGGCTTCACCTGGCCGCTGCCGATGGACCTGATCCGCACATTTGCCTCCAACGTAGAAACGCTCTACGTGGTGGAGGAGCTAGAGCCGTTTATGGAAGAGCAGCTCAAAGCCGCGGGCATCGCCTGCGTCGGCAAACAGGTCATACCGCCGATGTATGAGCTCAACCCCGAAATCGTGCGCCGCGGGGTTTTCGGCACGGAGCCGGAGGTGGCCAAGCTCGACCTCGACATGGTCGCGCGCCCGCCCGCCCTCTGCCCCGGCTGCCCGCACCGTGGATTTTTCTATGTGCTCAGCAAGCGGAAGGATTTCGTGATCACGGGCGACATCGGCTGCTATACGCTGGGCTATGCCGCGCCCCTCTCCGCGATGGACACCTGCGCCTGCATGGGCGGCGGCTTCTCCCTCGGCATGGGTATGGCTAAGGCGTTCGCCCAACAGGGCATCACCGACAAGAAAATTTTCGGTGTGGTCGGGGACTCTACGTTTTTCCACAGCGGGCTTACCGGCGCGGTCGAAATTCTGTATAATAAGGGCAATATGATCCCCTGCGTGCTGGATAACTCCATCACCGGCATGACGGGGCATCAGGATAACCCCGGCACGGGCTTCACGCTCGAAGGCGAGATCGCAAGCAAAATCGCCATCGAGGATGTGCTCAAGAGCTTTGGCTACGGCAACGTGATCATCGTAGACCCGCAGGATCTCAAGGCGATGCAAAAGGCCGTGGACGACGCGCTGGCAAGCGAGGTCCCCGCCGCAATCATCGTCAGAAGACCCTGCGTGCTGATCAAGCGCATCAAGCACGACCTCGGCAAGTGCACTGTCGACCGCGACAAGTGCCGCAGCTGCAAAATCTGCCTCAAGGTCGCCTGCCCCGCCCTCCACATGACGGATGGCAAGACCGAGATCGACCAGACGCTCTGCGTGGGCTGTAAGGTCTGCGCGCAGGCTTGCCCGTTTGGCGCAATCTCGCGCATCGGCGAGCAGAAAGGAGAATGACCCATATGGCAAACTTTACCGGAAAGAGCATTCTCATCTGCGGCGTCGGCGGACAAGGCACACTATTGATGAGCAAAACCCTCACCGCAGGACTTGTTGCCGCGGGGTTTGATGTCAAGATGAGCGAAGTACACGGCATGGCGCAGCGCGGCGGCTCCGTCTCCACGCAGGTGCGCTATGGCGAGAAGGTGTATTCCCCCATCATCGGGCGCGGCGAAGCGGATGTGCTTGTCGCGTTTGAAAAACTCGAAGGCGCGCGCTATTCCGACCTGCTCAAGCCGGGCGGCACCGCGCTGATCAATGATTATGAGGTGTTCCCGCTGCCGGTCTCCAGCGGCGCAGCGGAATATCCGCAAAATATATACGAAGAGATGCGAAAAACGTTTGACCTGCGCGTCATCCCCGCGAGTACGATTGCAAAATCGCTCGGCAACATCCGCTGCACCAACATCGTGCTGCTTGGCGCGCTCGTCCGTGCGTTCTCGCTGGAGTCTATCGACTGGAACGCCGCGCTGACCGCGTCCGTCCCGCCAAAGGTGTTGGAGATGAATATCAAGGCGTTTGAAGCAGGATACAAGTTCGAAGGGTAAATTTCCCCGCTCTTGGGCGGGTTTGCCAGAGAGGAAGACACACATGATATCAACAGACATGCTTAAGCTGGGGCGCGTGCGCTCCGCCATCCGCGAGCTCTTCGAGTTCGGACGCAAGCGCGCCGCCATCGTGGGTGACGCGAACGTCTACGATTTCTCCATCGGCAACCCCTCCGTTCCCCCGCCCGCGCAGCTGACCGAGGAGATGGTTCGCCTGCTCTCCACCACCGATCCTTCCGCGCTGCATGGCTACACCAGCGCGCCGGGCGCGAACGAGACGCGGGATGCGATTGCAGAAAACCTGAATGCACGCTTTGGCACGTCTCTTACCCGCCGGAATCTCTACATCTCCTGCGGCGCTGCCGCCGCGCTGACCTCGGTTCTGCGCGCGCTCACCATCGATCAGGAGACCGAGTTTATCGCCATCGCGCCGTATTTTCCGGAGTATGCGTGCTTTGCCACCACCGCGGGCGGAAAGCTCGTTGTTGTCGAGCCGGATATGGCGCATTTTCAGATCGACTTTGCCGCGCTTGAGCGCGCGATCAACGAAAACACGCAGGCGGTGATCATCAACTCGCCCAACAACCCCTCCGGCGTGATCTTGTCGGAAGCCACGATCCGCACACTAGCCGCTCTGCTCACGAAAAAGAGCGCCCAGCTGGGGCATCCGGTCTATCTGATCTCGGACGAACCGTATCGCGAGCTGAACTATACCGAAAACCCTGTGCCGTTTGTCCTGAACTACTACAACGCCAGCATCGTGACATACTCCTATTCCAAGAGCCTGTCGCTCCCTGGCGATCGCATCGGCTATGTGCTCATCGGCAACGACATGCCGGATTTTGAGGATGTTTACGATGCCATCGCGGGCAGCGCACGCGTGCAGGGCTATGTCTGCGCACCGGCGCTGCTGCAAAGGGCCATCACATACGCGGCAAAGTGCAATCTCATGCCCGATCTGACGAGCTATCAAAAGAATCGCGATGCGCTCTACGAGGGCTTGTCCGCGTTCGGCTACCGCTGCATGCCGCCGGACGGCGCGTTCTATCTCTTCTTAGAGGTGCCGGGCGGAGACGGGGATGCGTTTGCCGAGGCCGCCAAGGATGAGGACATCCTGATCGTCTCCGGCCGCAGCTTCGGCTGCCCGAATTATTTAAGAATCGCATATTGCGTAGCGTATGACACCATCATCCGCGCCCTGCCGGGGTTTGGGCGGCTGTACGATCGCTTCTGCAAGTAACGCATTCACGAAAGACATATGTAAGCAACGCCAGCGCCGCGGGTCATCCCGCGGCGCTTGTGTTTTGTGCGTTGTTTGGTTTGGTTTGCTAGAGTTTCCAGCTTTTGAGAAACGCGCGTGTGCTCTCCGCCTTGGGACTTTGCAGCACCTGTGCGGTCTCACCGACTTCCCCGATTTTTCCGCCATCCAGCACCAGCACACGGGAGGAGAGCCGAATCGCCTGCGACGGGGCGTGGGAGGAAAACACGAGCGTGCAGCCTGTTTGCTCGATATAATGCTCAATTGCGCGCTCAATGCGCTCAATCGCGGCAATATCCGCGCTCGCGGTCGGTTCGTCCAGCAGCAACAGCTTTCGTGGCCGCGCCAGCACGCGCGCCAGCGCCATGCGCTGCATCTCCCCGCCGGAGAGACGGTTTGCACGCGCTTTGCATAGATGCAGCAGCCCAACGCGCTCCAACGCCTCCTGCGCCCGCTTCGTCCGCTCCGGTTCGCCCGCCAGCGCAAGTTCAACGTTTTTGAGTACGCTCAGGTCAAACGCATACGGCTGCTGCGGCAGATAGCCGATCTCGCCACGCGGCATGTTTCCCGCTTGAACCGTACCCGCGTCCGGTGCAATCACACCTGCCAGCAGCCGAAGCAGCGTGCTTTTGCCGCTGCCGTTGGGGCCGATAAGCGCGAGCCGCTCCCCCGGTTGAATCGTCAGCGCGGGAATACCGAGCGCGACGCGCGCGCCGTATCGCTTCTGAATGTCGATCAACTCCATCATACGCCGACGCTCCTTTGCAGAAGTTGCGCCAGAATGTTGACGGCGAGTGAGATGAGCAGCAGCAGAATGCCCAGCGCAAGCGCATAGGAAAAATTGCCCATGTTGGTATACATCATGATCGCGGTGGTCATCACATTGGTCTTGTAGGCAATCGCCCCGCCAACCATCGACACAGCGCCAACCTCCGCCATCGCGCGGCCAAAGCCGAGCAGATAGGCAGAAAAGAGCGCATACTTGCTCTCATTGAGCGTGAGCAGAAACGTCTTACCCCGCGTAAGCCCCAGCCCGCGCGCGCTCTCACGGATGCCGCAAACCATCGGCGAAACCGCGGTCTCCATGCTGCTTGCGACGATCGGGGTAATCAGCATCACTTGTGCGATGACCATGCCCGCGACGGTGAACAGCAGTTTCAGACCCCGCAGCGGCCCTGTGCCGGAGAACAAAAGATAGCAGATCAGCCCGCAAACGACCGGCGGCAGACCCGTTAGCGTGCGGTTGATTAAGATCAGCGCGCGCCGTCCGGGAAACCGCGCGGAGGCAAGCAGCACGCCATACGGCGCCCCGAGCAGGAGCGCCGAACAGGAGCTAAAGAGCGTCATCTTCAGCGTGACGGTGATGATGCTGGTAAGAAGCGCGTCGCCCGCAAACAGCAGGTCGAGCGCGCGCGAAAACGCGCTGCCCATATAGGCCTAGCCCACCGCGCCGCCGCTGGCTGCAAACGCGAGGAACGTCGCTTTGTCCGAGAAGATATAGCCGTCTATCTCGTTTGCCATGGTCAGGCAGACGCCCATTCCCGCGTTGCTAAAGAGATACCATTCTGAATGGGCGGCAATACTGGCGGGATCTACCGTGATGCCGAGTGATTCCGGCCAGAGCGAAACTTCCTTCGTATGCGTGCCGCTCGCATCCCCGCGCGAAACAAACGCAAACTTGCCTTCCGCGATGCGCGCAAACGCTTCCTTCACGTTGCCCGCTTCAGCGCACCCGGCAGGATCGTCCACGGGACCGATCAGCACAAAGTAGTTGTACATAAACGTAAGCCGCTCGTTTGCGTATCCATCCAGCAGCTTGGCATAGCCGTCCGCAACAAACGCTTCCTCCTGCGACTTGCTGTGCACAAGTATGAGATCCGCGTTCCCCATGGTCGCGGCGGCGATGGCCTTGCCCGTTCCGGCGGAGCTGACCTCTACCGTGTAGCCATACAGGTTTTCAAACACGGGCAGAAGATAAGCCAGCAGCCCGCTGTCATTGACCGATGTGGTGGTCGAGAGCCGGATCACTCTCGTTGCGTCACTCGCCTGCACAATCTCCTCTGTAAACGTTGGCTTGTCGTTTTTGAGGGTGAAGAGCGCCTCGCCATACTCCGCCATGCCAAATCCTTCGATGAGTTTTGCGGCCTCGCTGCTCATCAGCCAATTGATGAGCGCAGCGGCTCCGGCGGTATTGACCGCTACGTCGCGCACTGCGTTCCCGTCCGCGTCCTTGAAGGGCGCCGCGTCGTTGACCGCAATGACGGTGTAGTTGTTGATCATGCTCTCATCCTGCTCGAGCAGAATCTTGATGCCAAGACCCTCGGCAGTCATCGAAACATCGTCAGCATCCAATTCTGTCCCAATGCTCACGGGCGTTGCGTCCGGCGCGGGCGATTTCGTCGCCTCAGGCTTCGCGCAGGCAGCTGCCGCGAGAGCGAAGAAAGCAATAAAAACAGCGAGACAAATACGTTTGGTCATGATGATCCTCTCCTTTTTTTACAAGGAAAATCACGCGACCCGTCGCCTTTGCGCCCGCCGTGTTCTTTCGGTTCCATCCCCTTTGCAAGCATGGCAGGCAGATCCGTTACCGGTTCTACCCATTGGCCTATGCAACCGTTTTGGCAGGCTGCGAAGGCTCGGAGATTTTCCTTGTTTATTCAGTTCGCATTCTTGTAACGGCTCTGGATGATAGCATCCGGTTTGCCGTTTCCGAATGTCAATATTATTCCATAACGCCTCCGGCTTGTCAAACGCTCAGTCCTGCACGCTCATGTATGCGCCAAGCTGCGTCTGCGCCGACACGGCGAGCTTTTGTATCAAGGCGGCGGTCTCCTGTGTCACGCCAACCTCGCGCGCGATCATCGCGGGGGTTGCGTCAGGCGCGGCATACGCAGGACGCAGGTAGATGAGTTTTGTTTGCCGGCTGGTCAAGAGCGCGTCCTCGCGGCACATCTGCTCGCTGTAGCGTTGCATATTCTCCCGTTCGGTGGCGCGGCGGGCGCGCGCCGCCTCTCGCCGCTGCCGTAAACGCAAGAGCACGGGCATTACGACGGCAAGACCGAGAAAGCCGTATCCCAGAATTTCGCCCGCAGGATTTCGCGAGAACCCTACCAGCAGTGCGCCGATGGGTAAAAAGACGACTGGCCAGAGCAACAGTTCTCCGCGCGGAGCACGGTCCTGTTTGATGGCTTCGATATACACGCGCAGGCAGCTGCGACAAACGCCGCGCAAAATTACGCCCTGAAAGGCCTCCCTGTCGCTAAAGCGCGCATAGGCAAACGCAAACTCTGCCGCGTTCCCGCACAGATGGCATTTGACTTGGGGCGGTAATTCCAATACGGTTCCTCCGCACATGCCGCTGCAGCGCAATCCATCAACGAAACTAAAAAAAACTACGCCATCTGCATGTGTTTCACGCGATCAATATACCACAAAACTGCGCAAAACAACCTTTCTATTTTTGAACAAATGTAAAGTTCACAATTGATTGGCGTAACACGTACGCAAAAAAGGCGCGCGGATCGTTTCGCGCGCCCGGATGCAGCGACGACGTGCTTAATTGAAACACACGCTAGATGCGAGTGATCACGTGCGCCGCAATGGCGATGGTGAGCGCAACGACACAGCCGCGGTGCGCCCAGAGCATGGCGGGCATGCGCTTCTTGGCTCTGAACAGAATCCCGCCGAGCGCAACCGCAGCGAGCGCAAGCGCCGCGGCGATGATGCCCGTGATGGAAACCCACTTGAAGATGATTTGCAGCACCACGTGCGCCAGCATCAGCGCCGCCGCGCCCGCGCCGAAGAAGCGGTGGTTTTTGACGAGGAATTTCATCACGGACGCATAACCCTGCTTGAATTTGCTCTCTTTGGGTAGCTTCATGACGCACTTGCGGTTAACGAGCTTGACGAAATAGTTCAAAATTGCGAAACCAAAAAGTACGGTGGTGAGAATGCCGAAGAGGTTGCCGATATCCTGCATAAATACGCCTCGATTCTATGATTCTTACAATTAACGTAGCACTTGTGCGCAGTTCAAGCAAGTAAATCGATAAATTTACTGTTATTTTGCTGTTTCTGTCAGATTTTTACGCGTAATATAGATATATTGAGTGAGAATTTTTGCACTTTGAATCAGATTATGACGCTTCATTCAAGTTCCAGGTAAGAATCCTGAAGTCTATTGTCAGATTTATACGTGCAACATAGATATATTGGGTGAGAATTTTTGCACTTTGAATCAGATTATGACGCTTCATTCAAGTTCCAGGTAAGAATCCTGAAATCTATTGTCAGATTTATACGTGCAACATAGATATATTGGGTGAGAATTCTCAATCCCAACCAGGAGGTTCTATTATGAATGCTGTCACCGATCTGCTTCTGCGCGATCCGGAACGCGCGCTGGATCAGATGCTCAGCGCGTATACAGGCTTGGTTTACCACGCTGCCGCCGCTGTGCTTGGGCGCTCCTCTCATGAAGAGATTGAGGAATGCGTCAGCGATGCGTTTCTTGTCGTCTACAATCAGCGCGACCGGCTGGACTTCTCGCAAGGCTCCGTCAAGGCGTATCTCTGCGCAACGGCGCGAAACCTCGCCATCAACCGCCTGAAAAAACGCGCGAACGCAAACGAAGTTTCGCTCGACGAGCAAACATACGCCTCGGAAGAAACCGAAAATGAAGCCTTGCACAATCTGGAAACAGAGGCGCTCCTCAACACCGTATTATCGCTTGGTGAACCGGACAGCAAGATTATTCTTTACCGCTACTATTTTGCTCTGCCGAGCAAGGAGATTGCTAAAATGCTTGGCATCAAGCAAAACACCGTCGATCAGCGCATGCGCCGCGCGCTCCAAAAGCTCAACCGCCTCTCGAAAGGAGGAATGCTCTATGACAAATAATCATTCGCTGCGCTTCCCCGCGCTCAGCGTCGCGCAGACACAGCGGTTGCTAAATGGCGTTTCCACACTGCCGTTGTCCATCGGCGCTGCCAGCCGCATTCGTAGCCGCGTGCTGCAAAAAGTCGCACCGAAGTCGCTTGCGCGCAAGCGCCTGCGCAAAACACTCGTTTCAATCGCGGCTTGCCTGCTTGCCATTGTGATATTCTTCACCGCTTTTCCGAAAGCTGCGCTTGCGGTTTCCGAGTTTTTCGAGCGCGTGTTTACCCCCAGCCGGTATATGAACGAAGATCCCTCGACGCGCACCGCTGTGCCCTCGATCGACGAGGCGATTGCCGCTGCGGCCCCGCAGGATGGGGACTATACCATCACGCTCATGCCGGATCTGCCAAACGCGCAGGAGTTTGTCGATTTTCGCGCGCAGAACGGCTATGATGCGTTTTCGGAGGAGAACTGGGGTTGGCTTCGCGACATCCGCCCGGAGATTGCAGAGGTGCTCTACGACGGCAATCAGCTGATCTGGAACACGAATCTCTATACCACAAACGAGCATGTCCGTGTGTTTATGGAAGGCTTTGGCATACACTCCGGCAGCAAGCTTTCCGTGGACGCGTTGATGGACGACGTCACCTATACCGTGGCGGGTGATCCGACGGTGTATGAACTCCATGTCAGCGGGCACGGCATTACCCCGATCTTTGATGAAACGGCGCTTGCCAGCGCGGATCATGTAGTGCTGTATTCGGACTTTTACATTGACAGCGCACAACCGCTGCCCGATGGTGTTTTGACCATCACGCAAAATATTCGCGTTTGCGAAAACGACGCGATGGACTATGGCGCGACGGTCGCGATCATCACGCATACATTTACGTTTGACACGACAAAGGGAAATACCCCGTCTGCGGAAGGTGCGGAGACGTTGATTCCGCTTTCGGGGGAAGTATATCTATCGCTGATGATACGGGAAAAAGACTCGGAGGGACAAACGAAAAGTTGGAGAATGGAGACAAGGAAAATCTCCCTAGATGGAGTTGCGCTAAAAGCAACGTATCAATATCTGTCAACGGGGATCATGGTTCATATTACGATCGCGGAAAAACCATCCGATTGGACGGATTCCATGGTGGAAGGGCTCATGTTCATGACATGGCAAACCATCTTTGGTGACTATCGATCGCCTGGAATTGCAAATAACTTGTATGTGGACGGCGTGTTGCTCTTTGAGACACCCACGCCGGAAAGTTGGTCCAATCGCGAGCTCGCCTATATCCTCCCAATCTTTCCGGATCAATATGCGAACGCGCAGTCCGTCGTTATGAAGCTTTCGCTATATCATTATGTTACACTCTGCGGTACAGATCAATTAGCCGGAGAAGTTTATGAGGTTCCGGAGAACTCGGATGTGAATATGGAAGCGGTCGTCGAAGGAGTTCCATTGACCGAAATCACCGTCCCGCTACCGAAAAACTAATCGCACACAACAGCAAAGGGTGCCGTCAGCCGACGGCACCCTTTTACTTACCCTGTTTCTTCAGCTCCAAAGCTCCCTTTGCTTCTTCACGTCTTCATTTTCGATGTACTCGTCATAGTTTTCGCGCTTGTCGATCACGCCGCCGGGAAGAATCTCCATGATGCGGTTGGCGACCGTCTGCGTGATCTGATGATCGTGCGAGCTAAAGAGCATCACGCCCGTATATTCCGTCATGCCCTCGTTGAGCGCGGTGATCGCTTCTAGATCAAGGTGGTTGGTCGGCTCGTCAAGGATGAGCACATTCGCGCCGGAGAGCATCATCTTCGCGAGCATGCAGCGCACCTTCTCGCCGNNCGGAGAGCATCATCTTCGCGAGCATACAGCGGTTTTTCTCGCCGCCGGAGAGCACGCGCGCCTCCTTGAGCGCCTCGTCGCCGGAAAACAGCAGCCTGCCCAGCCAGCCGCGAATCGTGGTTTCATACTGATCCTTGGAGTACTGCCTGAGCCAATCGACCAGCGAATACGTCACCCCGTCAAAATACGCGCTGTTATCGCTCGGCAAATACGCCTGCGTGGTGGTCACGCCCCACTTAAAGCTGCCCGCGTCGGGCTCTAGTTCTCCCATCAGAATCTGAAACAGCGTCGTGCGCGCGAGCTCGTTCTCGCCCACAAACGCGACCTTGTCCCCACCGCAGATCACGAAGCTCACGTTGTTGAGCACGTTTCTGCCGCCGA
>DNFZ01000184.1 GCA_003486785.1 Clostridiales bacterium
AAGATTGTTTTGGTTGATAAAGGAGCGCGCGCGCGCAAACTCAGCAGCAAAAGGCCCGCTGTACGCTGTCCCGCCCGGGCGAGAATAGCTGCCGCCCGCGCCGTATGATCCATAGGGCCCGGAGGACGCGGAGCCATAGGCGCCGCTCGCCGTCTGCCGCTTCGAGAGCATTTCATAGGCCTGATTGATCTCTTTGAGCTTCTCTCCGGCCAGTTCCTTGAGCGGATTATCCGCATACTTATCCGGATGATATTTCTTTACCAGTTCCAGATAAGCCGCGCGAATCTCCTCCTGTGAGGCGCTCTCTCTCACGCCGAGCACTTTATAGGGGTTCATTCCTTGTCTCCTTTATCCGTCCGCTGCGCGGCTTGATCCTGCGCGCAGCCTTCCTCTTCCGGGAGCACACGCTCCTGCGCATGAAGCAATCCCAGGGTCATTATGTTCTCCAGCAGTCCGCTTGGTGCGCACTGTGTCAATAGATCATAGGCTTTTTGCGCCTCGCCGCGCGTGATGTTGAGCAGGAACGCCGCCTGCTCTTTTTGCATTCCGTCAAGCAAAAACGGGTTGTAGCTGCCTTTTTTGCCATCGCGTGCGCGGTCGTCCCATGCATCCATGAGATACACCCATTTGCCGAGGTTGAAAAACATCCACCGGGCGGCCTTGCGCTCAGATGCTGGCAGCATCGGCGCATGGAGAATAACGGCTGAGAGCAGCTTGCCAAAAGCGTTGCTCGGCTCGTCTGTCGAGGGGGTTTTTTCCTGCTCCACGGCGCGCAGATACGCCATACTCTCCCGGCTCTCGAAATCAAGCGCAGGGTTTGCTGCCGCGGCTTTGCGATAGGCTCTTTTCAGCGCAGCGCGCGCCGCGCGGGCTCTAACGCTCTTCTCGTCTGCCATGTCGTCCGCCGCTTTATGCCAGCTAAGCAGAATGTTGACGTCCGCTGCATAGTCGAGAGCGGCTGAACCGTCCGCAATCGGCCGTTTGCCGCGATAGATGCGCGGGCCGCAGTTGCCTGGCGAAAACCGCGCGCCACCGGCGATGGCATACAGCGTGAGCGCAAGAAACGCGCAGTCATAGCTCAGCGTCAGCCGCTCGATCTGCCCGTATCGTCTGGCGATGCTCTTGCATAGCCCGCAGTAGATCCCGCGGTACTCCGCCTGTTCGCGCACCTTTAGTTCGCACTCCAGCGGGCGGATATAACCAAACATCTTCGTGTCCTTTCTGCATACAAAGAATATTGTATCATGCTATCATACCCGTGAGAATGCCTTTTTTCCGTCTATTGTGTGAAAGAATGTGTACCGTCCTGTTCTCGCGCAAGAAACAGGCGCAAAAAAAGCCGCGGCGAATTCTGCCGTGGCCGGTTTTGCCTGCGCAAGCGGTCTTTGCGTTACTTGCCCGCGAGATATTGGTTGATGTTGCCGATGAGCGTCTCAGGATCGATCCCGTGTACCGCACAAGCCTGCTCGATCGTCTCGCCGTGCGCCATCGCGCAGCCGAGACAATGCATGCCTGCGCTCATGAGAATATCCGCGGTGCCTTCGTCCAGTTCGATCACCTGCTGAATGAGCATATCTTTTGTTGCCTGCATATGTTTCGTCCTCCAAAGATGTTTCGCTTGTCATATTCAATCACTAGCTGTTTACTAGTATATCATCATCTGTTGAAAAATAAAGTGTTTTCCTCACAGAATTTTACGTCGGCTGTGTAAATCTCGATCCCGCCTCCATTTAGCTGCGCGTTTCGAATACGTTCCCACAGTTGGTGCAGGTCACGCGGATTCTTCCTTTGCCGCGCGGCACGCGCAACCGCTGGGCGCACTGCGGGCAGATGAGATATTTATACTGCTTCATCTCGCTCCAGCTCGGGTTCTTTTGCGCACGCTTCGCGCGGGTGGCGCCGCTCTTGGCTCCGGCGCGCTTGGTGCGAAAAGTGCGACGAAACCAATCCCTGACCGCAGTTTCGTAAGTCAGGTATTTCATGTTCTCCTGATTGCGCTTGTTGAAGTCCTTGCTCATCATCCGAATCAGCATCAGCACAAGCAGCGCGCCGCTGAGCAGGCTCAGCACAGCGCGAAGCCACCCCGCCGTTTGTGAGACGAGCATGCCGGTGATCGAAAGCACCAGCGCGAGAATGAGCATCGCGCGGCCCAGTTCGTCTATGCCTCTTTTCATCCGTTGAAACATCAGTATCCCTCGCTTTGGTTTGGTCTATGTCGATCGCTCTAAGAGAAATCTCGCATGCGTTCATACGCTTGCAGCGTTGTATGTTATCTGCTCAGATACAGCCGCGCAGTGAGCGGCCCGAGCAGTGTTTGCACATCGCCCGCCTGCGGCATGAGCGCTTCTTGTGTCAGCACATCCACAAGCGTCTGATTGAGCACGACTTGGCTCTCCCCGTCCGCGCCCTGCGGGATGTCGTCCGGGTGCAGCGTTATTGCCTGCTCGCGCTCGCTGCGGTTGATCAGCAGCAGCGCCTGCTCCCCGCTTTCGGGCAGCCAGCGCAGCACGGCAAATACCTCCGGCGAGAGCGCGCCCATGCGGCAGAGCCCCCGTTTGAGGGCGGCGCTGTCCCTGCGTGCGCGCATCAGAGCGGAATAGCCCGCAAACACCGCCTCGTTCTCCGCTCCCCAGGGATAGGTTCCGCGGTTAAAGGGATCGCTCATGCCCGTCATGCCCGCCTCGTCTCCGTAATAGACGCAGGGCACGCCCGGCAGCGCCATCTGCAACGCGGCTGCAAGGATCAGGCGAAGATAGCCCTTTTGCTGATCCTGCTCGTTCGGACGAAACGCAGCCTGCAGCTTGCGCGAGACCGCGTTGCGATCCGGCGCGCCGCTCAGCGCAGTCGCCGCGCGTATGATATCGTGGGAGCTGATCAAATTCAGGCACGCTTCAAAAAACGGTCTTGGATAATGCTCTCTAAGGGTTTGCAGCGTGTGATCGAGCGCGTAAGCGTCCGTTCGCGCGGTCAAAAACGAGATGGCAGCCTCGGTGAAGGGATAATTCATGGCGCTGTCGAGCTCGTCGCCGTTGACATAGCCGCGCCTGCCCTCCGCGCCGTATTTGTTGGAGCAGTCCTCCCACACCTCGCCGAGCAGCACGCTCTGCGGGTCGTTTTGCTTCATCCTGCGGCGCAGAATGCGAATGAACTCGTCCGGCAGCTCGTCCGCCACGTCCAGCCGCCAGCTCGTCGCGCCCGCGCCCGCCCAGTGCGAGAGCACGCCGTGCTCGCCCGCGATAAAGTCCGTATAGCTTGGATCCAGCTCGTTGACGTTGGGCAGAGAGGGAAAGCCCCACCAGCTGTCGTAATGCTTGCGATCTCCCGCGAAGCGATACCAGCTTTTGTATGGGGAATCGTCCGCCTCATAAGCGCCAACGCCGTCGTAACGTGAATATTTGTCAAAATAGCGGCTGTCCGCACCCGTGTGCGAAAACACGCCGTCAAGCATGATGCGAATCCCCAGCGTGCCCGCTTCCGCGCAGAGCGCGCGAAACTCGTCTTCGCTGCCGAAGATCGGGTCGATGCGGTGATAGTCCGCCGTATCATAGCGGTGGTTGCTCGCGGACTCAAACACGGGGTTGAGGTAGAGCGCGGTCACCCCAAGCGAGGAGAGATAGCCGAGCTTCTCGCGGATGCCGTTGATGTCTCCACCAAAAAAATCGTTTGGCTCATAGTCCGAAGCGCCGGGGGCGGGCGTGTAGCAAACATCCTCGCTCCAGCGGTCGTGAATGCGCAAAAACCTGCCCTTGCTGGCGTGATACTTCGCGCGCTCCCGAAAGTCCTCCCAGCTGCTCCTGCGGAAGCGGTCGGGGAAGATCTGATACACGATCCCTTCGCGCCAGTGTGCGGGTGTGGTGAATGCGCCATCGTAAACCGTGATCTGATAGGAGCGCGGCGCGTGAAACTCCAGCCGCCCTTCCCCGCTGTCCGCGCCGTAGTACATCGTGCGTCCGTCCGGGGTGCGAATGATGAAATAATACCAGACCAGACAGGGCGTCTCCGGCATGGGGATGTCCCCATAGGCGCGCCCGTCCGCGTGCGTCAAATCAAAAAAGGACTCCACGCCAAGCTGGTTATACAAGCGCAGCTGTATATGCGCGCCCGGAAATCCGCCGATCTCGGCTTCGATGTGAACGCTCGCGCCGCAGGGCACCGCGCCGTGCGGCCTGCGAAACGCGAGGAGTCTGGAATGATGTCGAAACGTGATCATATGCATAGTATAGCGGATTCCCCCGGCCCGGGCATAGCATTGCTCGGAATGTTGCGAGCTTTTCACAATTCTACCGTCTTCGAAAAAGCTGCTCCCGTTTTGACGCAACCCGCGTGCCGTTCGCGCCCTCAAGCCGCAAAAAAAGCCGCGCTTGCTTCGGGCTCATCGCCCGCCTTGCTGCGGCTTTTGAAAGACTATTTACGCGGAACGATCTCATCCTGCGACTTGAAGATGTGCCCCGCCTTGACTACGCCGCGCACGCGCGAGAGCGGATAGACAGAGGCATAGGGTTCGATGACCGTGCCGGGGTTTAGCACGCTATTGCAGCCCACCTCGACATGATCGCCCAGGATCGCGCCGAATTTTTTGAGCCCCGTCTCGTGCGTGATGCCACCGAAGCGAACGAGAACCGGCGACTTGTCGCTCTTTACGTTGGAGCAGATCGCCCCCGCGCCCATGTGCGAATAGTGACCCAGGATGCTGTCGCCAACATAGTTGTAGTGCGGCACCTGTACCCTGTCGAAGAGGATGCAGTTTTTCAGCTCGGTTGAGTTGCCCACAACACAGTTGCGGCCAACGAGCGCGCAGCCGCGGATAAACGCGCCGGGCCGCACCTCCGTCTGCTCTCCAATGATGGTCGGCCCTGTAATAAAAATGTTTGGATACAGAACC
>DNFZ01000171.1 GCA_003486785.1 Clostridiales bacterium
AAGGTCTTGCCCTCCATCTTGTCGCCTTCGTGCGCAAATACCTCGTTGACATAATACACCGCGCCAAACCCCGTCGCTTCGGGACGAATCAGGCTGCCGCCGTAGCTCATGCCCTTGCCCGTGAGCACGCCGTTTTCAAACGCGCCGCGGATTCTGCGATACTGCCCGTAGAGATAGCCAATCTCCCGCGCGCCCACGCCGATGTCGCCCGCGGGCACATCGATATCCGGGCCGATGTGGCGATACAGCTCCGTCATAAACGCCTGGCAAAAGCGCATCACTTCGCCGTCGCTCTTGCCGCGCGGGTCAAAGTCGCTGCCGCCCTTCCCGCCGCCGATGGGCAGGCTGGTGAGGCTGTTTTTAAACGTCTGCTCAAAGCCTAAGAACTTCATGATGGACAGGTTGACCGACGGATGGAACCGTAGTCCGCCCTTAAACGGGCCGATCGCGCCGTTGAACTGCACGCGGTAGCCGCGATTGACCTGCGCTCTGCCCGCGTCGTCCACCCACGTCACGCGAAACGAGATCGCCCGCTCCGGCTCGGACATGCGCTCCAAAAGCGAGAGCTTTTCATACTCGGGGTGCTTGCTCACGATCGGTTCGAGCGAAGTAAACACTTCCTCCACCGTCTGCAAAAACTCCGCCTCGCCCGCGTTCTTCTTCTTCACGTCTTCCAGTACCCGCTGAATATAGGCGTTCATGCGTTTTACCTCTTCAATCTCTCCGATATTCGTTCCTCTTCCTGCATGGCTCCGCGCTTTGCCGGTTTCGGCGCAAGCGCACAGCGGAGCGCAAACAGATCGCTCTGCTTCTTAAAGGGCGGACCGTCAGTCCATCGCGATGCCCTTGCAGGCCATCATGATTTTCTCATACGTCACCGGCATCTTATCGAGATTCAGGTTCGTGCCGATCGCGTCGCTCAGCGCATTGACAAGCGCGGGTGCGATCGAGTTATCCGCCGGTTCGCCAACGCCTTTTGCGTTATACGGGCCGAGTCCGCCGCCGGATTCCAGAATGATCGTCTCCACATCCGGCACATCGACTGAGGTCGGGATAAAGTAGGTAGAGAAGCTGTTCGCCTTTGTAATGCCGTTGCGCCACTGGAGGTCTTCATGCGTCGGCCAGAATACATTGTAGATGCATCCGCCCTCCACCTGTCCCTCGCAGGAGTTGCTGTTGATCATCTTGCCCGCGTCAATGCCTGCGATCAGCCGCAGAATTTCGTATACACCGGTCTCCTCGTCGACCGCGACCTCAACGCCATGACAGGTGTAGGTGAGATCGGGGTTCACCTGACCTTTGATGTCCGCGAGGTTTGGCACCTCGGTGAACGGCGCGTTGAACTGAGAAATCAGCTCGAGCTCGCCGCCGTCGTTGGCAAGATGGCCGATGACCTTTACAAACGGGATATGGATCGTCGGGTCGTTGACCAGATAGATCTTGTGATCACCCAGCGCGAGATTTGAAACGGGGTAATTGAGCAGCTCCGAGGCCTTGGCGAGCAGTCTTGCCTTGAGCTCGCCGACGCACTTGAGCGTTGCGTTGCCGGACATATAAAGCTGGCGCGTGGCGGTCGTCGTGCCGCAAAGCGGGGTGAGGTGCGTGTCCATGATGAATGGCTGCACGTCGGTAATCTCGAGGCCGAGCTCTTCCGCGACGATCTGCGCCAGCACGCTTGCCTGGCCGCCGCCCAGATCCGGTACGCCTGCGCGCAGCGTCACGCTGCCATCGAGCTCCAGGCGGACGGATACGCGCGAGGAGTCGTGCAAAAAGGTCATGCGCCCGTAGGTCATGTGTCCGATCGCTATGCCGCGGCCGACTTTGCGGCCATCGGGCAAGCGCTCCTGCTTGGGGGTGGCGTTGAGCGCTGCATCCACCTTATGGATGAGCTCCTCGAGCGCGATGTGTCCCTGCGGGATAAAGCCGGTCGGCAGTTTGTCGCCGTTGTGCATGATGTTGCGCAGGCGAATCTCGACGGGCGAGAGGCCGAGCTTTTCAGCAAGAAGGTCCATCTGGCGCTCATAGCCGAAGTTTACCTGCGGGCCGCCAAAGCCGCGGTTTGCGCTTGCGAACGTATTGTTCGTCGCGACAGACACCGACTCGACGTGCACATTTGGGATCACGTATGGACCGGCCGCCGCATGCGTGGAATACATCTGCACCCAGGGAGTAAGGTATGTATAGCTGCCGCTGTCCATGACGATGGAAACCTCCTGCGCCATGAGCTTGCCGTCCTTGGTTGCGCCGGTTTTATAGTGAATATACTCCGCGTGCCGTTTTGCGTGCGTTTCCATCGATTCCTCGCGGCTCCAGATCATCTTGACCGGGCGGCGCGTCGCGGTAACGAGCAGCGCGATGTAAGTTTCGACCGTGATATCCTCTTTGCCGCCGAATCCGCCGCCCATGGGCACGGACATATTGCGCACCTTGGTGTGCTGCAGCCCCATAATTTTTGCGATGGTGCGATAGTGCTCAAGCACCTGCACACCGACGCGCAGTGTAATGACGCCGTTTTCGTCGAGCCAGCCCATGCCGCCTTCGGTTTCGAGATACGCATGCTCGTGCGGGGTGGTGATGTAGTCGTTCTCCACGATGACATCGCACTGCGCCCATGCTTTTTCGATCTCGCCGTCGTTGATCTGCGTGCGCATGATCACATTGTCCTTATCCTCGCTGGATACGACATAGGCGCCTTCCTTGAGCGCCTCGCGCGGGTCGAATACGCCGGAGGTCACCTCGTAATCTACCTCGATGAGCTTGAGCGCCTGTTCAGCGATCTCTTCCGTCTCCGCCGCGACCAGAGCGATGGGCTCGCTCTTGCTGCGGATCTTGCCGGTGGCGAGCACCTTATACAGGCCCTCAAAGCCACAGCAAACGTCGCGCATCTGCCCGAATTTCGTGATATCCATGTTCAGCGGAACGTCCTCTGCGGTCAGCACCGCATGCACGCCGGGAAGAGCCTTGGCTTTGCTCGTGTCGATCCCCTTCAAAATTGCAGCCGGATACTTGCTGCGCAGCACCTTGCCGTGCAGCATGTTCGGCATGCTCCAATCGTCACTGTAGAGCTGCTCGCCTCTCGCCTTGGCGATGGCATCGTGACGCGGAACAGCGTTGCCTACGAGCTTTAAGTTGCGCTTCATGCCAGCACCCCCTCTTCTATCTCTTTTGCGACCTTATAGATCGCGTCCACTATTTTCACATAACCCGTGCAGCGGCAAAGATTGCCGGAGATCGCTACTCTGATCGCCGCGCGATCCGGCTTGCCGCCCTGCGTCAAATACTCCGTGCCGGCAACGATCATGCCGGGTGTGCAAAAGCCGCACTGCACGCTGCCGCACTCGACAAACGCATCCTGCAGCCTGCGCACAAGCTTGTCGTGATACCCAAGGCCCTTGCATGTCCATATCTCGTGTCCGCTGCATGCCGCTGCCAGCGTAATACAGCTTTTTGTCGCAACACCGTCGATCAGAACGGAGCAGGTGCCGCAGTCTCCTTCTTCGCAACCGCACTTGACATCGTAAACCGCATGGTCGCGCAGCACGCGCAGCAGGTTTTGATGCGCGTCGATTTCCCAGTTGACAGACTCGCCGTTGACCTTGCAGGAAAGTAAAACTTTTTCGCTCATGTATGCTTCCTCCTTACATGCACTCGCCGGTTGCGGCAAGCATCATTGCGCGCTTGACCAGCACCGGCACGACGGAACGGCGATAGCTGGCGGTTGAGCGCACCGATGGATCGCGCGGGCTCATATCCTTCTGCAGCGCAACAGCGAGCAGATCAAACGTATCGTTATCGAGCTTTCTGCCGGTCACCGCCGCTTCCGCATTGCGTGCGCGGCCAGGCGTTGCGGAAACCGCGCCAAGCGCGATGCGGCAGGACGCAATCGTATCGTCCTTCATCTCAACATATGCCGCCACGGTCGCAATCGCGATCGACATGGACTTGCGCGCACCGAGTTTGATCGCGCCGATGTGCCGTGTTGCGCGGAACGTCAGGTGTGTGAGTATCTCGTTGGATGCAATGCTGGTTTTTCCGGGGCCTGTGAAGATCTCCGAGAGCGGGATCTCGCGCCGACCGTCCGCTTTGCTTTCCACATGTGCAATCGCATCGAGCACGAGCAGAGACGGGAGCATGTCTCCCCCTGCCGTGCCGTTTGCAACGTTGCCGCCGATGGTCGCGCTGTTGCGCGTGGTCGGATCGGCAAACTGGTTTGCCACGGCATAGAGGCCGGGCGCGGACTCTTTGAGGATATCGGAGCTTGCTATGGCGGAGATCGTCGTGCCCGCGCCGATCGTAACGATGCCGTCCTTTTCGGAGATGCCGGATAGCGCCGTGATATCACGGATGTTGACCAAAGTTGTCCCGTCACGCTTACCGGCGCGGATGAATACCATCACATTCGTGCCGCCCGCGACAAGCCAGGCTTTTTCGCGTAACCGATCCAATGCGTCCAGCGCGTCCGGCAGCGTCGGCGCATTGATAAACGAATAGTTTTTCATTTTTTCTCCTCCTTCATCTGTTCCGCAGCGGCGAGGACGGCGCTGACGATCGCAATATAGCCGGTACAGCGGCAGAAGTTGCCGCGCAAGTAGTCTTTGACAAACGCTTCATCCGGGTCGGGATTCTCTCGCAGCAGCGCGGTGGAGGTCACCACCATGCCGGGCGTGCAAAAGCCGCACTGGATGGCCGCTTTGTCCACAAACTGCTGCTGAACGGGCGAGAGCCTGTCGCCATCGGCAAGTCCCTCGGCGGTTGTGATCTCCCATCCATCGGCCACGACGGCGGGAATGAGGCAGCTCATCACGCTCTTGTCGCCGCGCAGAATGGTGCACGCGCCGCACTCTGCGATGCCGCAGCCATACTTCGTTCCGGTCAGATACAGTCGATCGCGCAGAACATTGAGCAGCAACTCGTTGCTCTTGACCTGCAGTGTGCGCTTTGTCCCGTTGACGTGCAGGGTAATTTCATGCATGCTCACTTGATCTCACCTCCCGTGCGTTTCCAGGCTTCCTCTATCGTATCGCGCGCGATTACGCGCGACACATCCGAGCGGTACTCGGCGGTGGTTCGATTGTCGTCGATCGGTCGAATAAAGGCCGCAACCTCTTCGGCAGTCTTCTCAAGCAGCTGTCGCGTCATGACCTTGCCGATCAGGCTATCGGAGATTTCGCGCAAGAGCAGCGGTTTTGCCGCGACGGCCGCCATCGAAATGCGGCACGAAGCGATGCTGTCTCTTTCCCGGCGGAGAACCACGCAAACGCTGAGCTTAGCGATGTCGGATTTCACGCGCGAGAGTTTGTGATATGCAGCGCCGGTATTTTCCTTGGGATGCGGCAGCACAATATGCGTGAGAATCTCATCTTCACGGATGACCGTGACGCCGGGAGACACGAAGAATGCATCCGCCTTGACGGTGCGTTTTCCATCACGCAGGCTTTCGAGCGTGAAGCTGCCGTCGTAGCAGAGCACCGGGCAGGCTGCGTCCGCGACGGGGGAAGCGTTGCACACATTACCGCCCAGGGTCGCAAGATTGCGCACAGAGATCGATGCCATCGCATAAAACGCCTCATAAAGCGCTGTGTAGTCCTTACGGATCGTAGTGTCTTTTTCGAGAACCGCAATCTTTTCTGCGGCGGCGATGACGAGGCTGTCGGCGGTGTCGGTCACACCGAACAGCTCCGGAATCGCATTGACGTCGAGCATGATATCCATCCCGACCGGTGCGCCGACCTTGAGCTTCACGATCAAATCGGTGCCGCCTGCATAGATCTTGACGTTTTTCTTCTCAGCCAGAATGCCGAGGGCTTCCTTGAGCGTCTGTGGCTTGAGATAATCGAATTCGGCAGTTAGCGCATATGTATTCATTTGCCAGCCTCCTGTTCCTTTTTGCGAATGGCGGCGCGCACGACCTCGGGCGTTAAGGGCAGCTTATAGAAGCGAATGCCGATGGCGTTGTATACCGCGTTGACGACGGCGGCCTGCACGCTTGCAAGCGCCGCTTCGCCTATGCCCTTCGCGCCATACGGGCCGGTGGGCTCGTAGGTATGACAAAGCTCCACGATGACGTCTTTGAGCGGCGTTGTTTCGCACGAGGTAGGCATTTTATAGTCCACCAGCAGCCCGTTGTTCTTGAGCGCGCCGGTCTTCTCGTCCAGATCCAGCTTTTCAAACACCGTATAACCAAAGCCGCGGTTGAACGAACCCACAAGCTGACCTTTTACGAGATCCGGATTCATCGCAACGCCGCAATCAGCATACATCAGCACGCGCGGTACTGTGATCACGCCGGTTTCGGTGTCGACCTCAACCTCGACAAAGTGCGTTGTAAAACAGGGCGGACAGTTCTTCTGGCGGTAGCTGTCGGCATACTGTATCGTACCCCAGCTCATCACCTGCGCTCGCTTCGCGATCGCGCCAACCGTCATGCTCTTTGCCGGATAGTTTTTGACCTGAACGCGCGCCTGGTTTTCTTTGTGATCCATCACGACTTCCAGATTGTATGGATGTTCGTCCATCATGCGGCCGGCGAAGTCCAGCAGCCGCTCTTTGACCTTCATGGCAACATGGTAAACAGCGCCGCCGCCGCAATAAACGCCGCGGGTGGCGTGCGTGCAGACGTCGTAGCCTGTGTTCATCGTATCCGCAGGCGAAAGACCCACCAGATTATAAGGAATGCATAGCGTTTCTGTGACAATTTTTCGCAGCGCATCCCACGTTCCGCCGCCATGGTCGGTCACGGGCGTGATCAGATCGCACGAGCCGTCCTCGTTTATCTTGATCATACAGCTGCTGTAGTCGATGACCTCGCCCTCCTTGGGGCCTCCGGTACCGGAGCAGTGGAAGCCACGCGCAAGACCTACGCCAAGGCGCTTTGTGCCGGTCTTCTGCTCGGGCGAAATTTTGTTGTCAAAGTCGAACTCCTTACGTCCCAGGACGAGGCTTTCCTCAACGCCGCAGCTCTTGATGATCGAGCGGATCGTGGGCCCCTGTCCCCAGAATTCGTCCCCCACGCCGCGGTAGTTCTTCAGCCTGAAATCCACTGGCGAGAAGTTCATCTCGTCGGCAATGATATCGATCATGCTCTCGATGGCGAAGTTGACCTGCGGGTTGCCGTAGCCCTGCATCGCGCAGCACGGGGTTTTGTTGGTATAGACCGCTGTGCCGTTGAAACGAATATTGCCCTGGTAACGGTAAAGCGATGCAAACCAGCCCGCTACGCACCCAAGGTAAGGCAGCGGCTGCACCTGGTGCGCGCCAAAGTCCACGAGCGCGGTAACGTGCGCGGCGGTGATGAGCGCGTCTTTGGTCACGCCGATTTTCACGTGAAATTTCGTCGGATATTTGTTGTGGCTGTAGAAATCTTCTTCGCGGGAAGACGTTAGTTTCACGGGTCTGCGCGCCTTGATCGCGAGGAACGCGCAGATCGGAACTACGGTATTCACCTGGATCGACGAGCCGAAAGCACCGCCGAACGGGAGCTTTTTAACGTTGATCTTGCTCAGCGGCAGACCCAGAATACGCCCGAGCAGTTGCCGCGTTCCGTGAATGGACTGCGTGGTCGACCAGACCGTCAGTGTTCCGTCCGGCTCCGGCTTGCATACCGCGCCTTTGGTCTCCAGCTGTGCGTGGTAGATGCGTCCAAGCTCAAAATCGTGCTCAAAGATGCGATCCGCCTGCGCAAATCCGGCGTCGCAGTCGCCCTCGTCAATGTTGCGGATTACACCGATGTTGTTCTTGATCGAAATCTGCTCGTCGCCTAAGTAAATCTTGTCATAGAGCTGCGGCGCGCCGTCCTTCATGGCCTCTTCCGGATCGAACACAGCGGGCAGAACATTGTATTCCACCTTGAGCGCCGCCAGCGCCTTAAACGCGAGTTCCTCGGTCTCCGCTGCGACAGCAGCAATGGGCTCGCCTACATGGCGCGCTTTCTTCGGCAGAACCGTGCGGTCGCGATAGGTGTGCGCAGGTACGGAAACGCTGCGCTCATTATAGACGACAGGACTGATGTCATCATACGTTAGAACGACGGCGCCGAGTTTTTCGGCTTCCGTTTTGTCGATCGAACGGATCTCGGCATGCGCATGCGGGCTTCTGAGTACCGCAGCGTAAAGCATGCCTGGCAGGATGACATCCGAAGGGTACTGCATGGTGCCGGTCACCTTGGCAAAGCCGTCGCTCCGCGGCGTATTGACGCCGATGACGCTGTCAAATGTTTTTTCCAACCGTTTTCACTCCTTTATGAACGAATCTCAAACAGAAAAGCAAGATGTATTAACGACATAATTATACCATGGCATATACGGGTTTTATGTTCCCCCCCGCCATAAAATAACGTGATCCACACCGGACGGATTATCAAGAAAAGCATGCATAGAAAGGCGATAATTCGCGAGATTTCGTTATTCGTTTTGTCGGATAACGACTGTAATCGGGTTAAAAAAGCAGCCCCATGCCGCAGGGCATGGAGCCGCATATACTTGCGGTTATGCGCCCGTCGAACTCTGTTCTACGACGTCCGCTGCTTTGGCGGCGCACATAGGCCGCCTGCAGGAAACACCGCAATAGTTGCGCACGCGCTTGGGGATAATGCCATTGGGCCGCACGATCAGCATCACCACCAGAATCACGCCGTAGACGAGCTGCTGGAAGTCGGCAAAGTCGCGCAGCTTTTCACTGATGATGGTCAGCAAAAACGCGCCGACGATGATGCCGATGGAGTTGTCCATGCCGCCTAGAATCACCATGCAAATCAGCATCAACGATTTTGAAAAGTTATAGCTGCCCGGACCTGCATAGGAATCCAGCCCCACGAACAGGGAGCCTGCAAGCCCGCAGAAAACGCCGCCAATCACGAAAGCAAACAGCTTTTGCCGCGGCACATGCACGCCCAGGCAGTTGGCTGCGATTTCATCCTGCGCAATCGCGTTGAGCGACAACCCGCTGCGCGAGTGATACACCCGCATAGCAACATAGGTCGCAAGGATTAAGAACACGACGCAGAGGATCAGATAGGGAATCTGCGGCGCGAGTTTCACCCCCGCTATCGTATACTTCTTATAGAGCTCGAAACCGAAAAGCGTATACTTCGGCACGCCGGAGATGCCGTTTGCACCGCCGATGGAAGGCAGATTATAGATCAGCTGCGTAAAGGCGATCTGTATGGCCATGGTCACGAGCGATAGATAGTAGCCTTTTGTTTTCAACGTCGGCAGACCGATGATGAAACCAAATGCGCCGGCAACAACCATGCCGAGCAGCATCCCGACCCAAGGCGATGTTTTGAACATGGTCGTGCAGATGGCAACCGAGTATGCACCGATGCCCATAAACGCTGCCGGCGCGAAGTTGGTCATGTCCGTCGAACCCATCTGGAAGTTCAACCCCAGGCACGCGATGCTGTAGATCACCGCCATCGTGGCGATGTGGCCGATGTAATTGTTATTTGTCAAGCTCAGCGGAATGGCGACGACCAGAAAGATTCCGGAGATGATCGCTGCTTTTTTCTGAGCGGTATATGCCTCAAACAACGCGTTGATGATGCCATAGCGGTCGAGCAACAGCATGACGATGACGATAGAGACCATCAGCCCGAGGCT
>DNFZ01000251.1 GCA_003486785.1 Clostridiales bacterium
AAACGGAATTGGTTGTGATTAACTAAACCCGATGCGACAAAAAAACCACCCTGAACAAAACAGTATTATCACGCAAAACGCGCAGGCAACGGAGATAAAGAATTCCCCGTGGTTTCACGCGCGTCCGGTGGCGGTCGCCGCGCTGGGTCTCCTGTTTGGGTTGCTGCTCGGAGACGGGTTTTCACTCTCGCGCGCAATGATCGCTTCTCTCGTGCTGCTGGCCTGTGCCCTTGCCGCGCGTCTTCTCAAAAAAGCGATGTGGGGCGTGTTTCTCGTGTGCATGGCGGTGGGGTTTGTTCGCATCGCGCTCGCAGCTCCCGCGCCCGCACCCGTCGGCCTTGGTATCGTGCAGGGCAGAATCTGCGAAACGCCGGAAGCGCGCGGGGGGGAAAGCTATCGCGTGTATCTATCAGACGCGACGCTTGATGGCGCGCCAATCCCCGGCAGGCTCAGGCTCTTTGCAGATTTTGCGGAAGCCCCCGCCTACGGGCAGGTGATTGCATCCAAGGCAAGCGTCGTTGCCTCCGACGAAAAGTATCGCCTCAACGATCGCTATCGCGGTGTGTTCGCCGTCGCGTTTGCGCGCGGAACTGCGAGCGTACTCTGGCAGTCCCCGCCGGATGCGTACGGCGCGCTGCTGAATTTGCGCGAGACCATCGGAACGCGCATTGCGCTGCTTTTCCCAAACGCGCCGGGCGAAGCAAAGGGTATGATTCTGGGCGATTCGTCGGACATAGACGATGAGATGATCTCGGCGTTTCGAAACACGGGCATTGCACACCTGCTCGCCGTTTCAGGCTTGCATGTCTCGCTGCTTGCCGCGGCATTCTCTCTTTTGTTTCGCCGCAACGCATGGGTGCGCTTTGTCGCGGTGGCAGCGTTTTGCGCGCTGTATGCGGCGATCACCGCGTTTTCTCCGCCCGTGGTGCGCAGCGGCATCATGCTCACGATCGGCCTACTCGCGTTTCCGCTGCGACGACGTCTGGACGCGGTGAGCGCGCTCTCCGCCTCGTTTTTGCTTGTTTTGCTCCACAATCCCTATTCGCTTTGGAATGTGGGATTTCAGCTTTCGTTTGTCGCGGTGCTTTCCCTGATCTTATTGGCGCCGTTGTTTCAAAAGCCGCTCATGCACCTTGGCACGATGGCGGCGGGACTGATCGGCGCGAGCGCGGCGGTCGTGGTCGGCACACTACCCACGAGCTGCTATTTCTTTGAGCAGGCACAGTTGCTCTCACTCGTGACCAACCTGTTTGTCATGCCGCTTGCCGGCGTGTTCTTAATCCCCGCTTTCGTTGGCGTGCTGCTCTCGTTTATCTCCCTGCCGCTTGGCAACGCGGTCTGCTGGATCGCGCGCATCGCGCTGGATGTGATTCTCGGTGTGGCGCGCTTTGGCGGCAGCGTGACGGTGTCTCTGCCTCCGCCGCCCGTCGCGGCATATCTATTTTGGATCGCGGCGATGGTTTTCGCCTCGCGGCTGTTTCTCAAAGGCGTGAAAACGCGCGCTGCGGTGTCGCTGATGCTGTTCGCGCTATCAGGAACGTTATGGGCGCTGCAATAGGGCATGTATGAGATGTTGCCTGCGTATGAAATTCCGAAAAGTATAGACCGTTTGACTGTGGATAACTCTGTGGTTTGTGTGAACAACCGTTTGGTCTGTCCACAGTTTATTCATCGGAGAAGCCCCCGCTTTTGCGGAAAATCATCGGCTGGCTATTCTTTTTTCCACGGTTGTCCACATAGTTATCCCCAGAGTGTGGATAACCTTGTGGATGTGAATTGTAAGATTAATCTGATACTTATTATTTTTGTTTTGCAGCGAGGACTGTTCCGGGAAAGTTTTTTTCTGATTATCTTCTAATTTAGAAAAAAGAAATTCCCGCTTCCTCCCCACAAATAGTAAGAACAATCGTTTGCAAGAAGTCCGTAGAATGGTATAATAACACCTATGGACGGCATGACTTTTATGAAAGCCCTGAACGCGGGGAGCACGCTCGGCGGCGTATACTATTTTTGCGGCGAAGACTCGTACAGCCTCAACAAAGGTGTACGGGCGATCATAGCGCGCACCAATCCCGACCTGCGGGACATGAACGCCACGATTCTGCGCGCGCCCGCACCCGCGGATGTGCAGGCGGCTGCCGAGTCGATGCCGTTTTTTGACGCGCTTCGCGTCGTGGTGGTGCAGGAGTTTGACGCGGACACCGCAAACGCGCTGGAGGGCTACATCAAGTCCGTGCCGGAGACAACGGCGCTCGTATTCGTCCGCCCCGGCAAGCCGCCGCTGGCCAACCCGCTGTATAAGGCGATCAACGCTCTTGACCGCGCGATCAGCTTCAACCCGCTGACGGGCACCGAGCTCAACCTGTTTTTGCAAAATCGCGCGAAGAAGAACGGCATCGTGCTGGACGAATCCGCGGCAAACCGCATGATCGCGTATCTCGGAAGCGACCTCGGCGCGCTGGAAAACACGCTGCTCATGCTCGGGGCATACGTCGGCTTTGGCAACCGCGTGACCACCAAGGCGGTGGACGCCTGCGTGCAAAAACCCAGCGAAGCCAAGGTGTTCGACGTGATGAATCTATTATGGGCGGGCAACAAACGCGACGGGATGCGCGCGCTGCTGGCGCTGGTCAACGATCCTAGCGAAAACGCGATGGGGCTGGCGACCATGTTTGCGCGTAATGTACGCAGCGTGCTCAACGTCAAGCAGCTGCTATCGTTGGGTAAGACCGAGACGCAGATCGCCCAAACGCTGGGCATGAAAGCATATCCCGCGCAGAAGTCGGCGGCGCACGCAAAAAAGCGAAGCTACGCGCAGCTGATGGCGATGATGGACGCGTTTATCGCCGTGGAATGGAACCAGAAGCAGGGGCTTGGCAAGGCGGAGGATTCGCTCATCCTCGCGTGTCAGGAGCATTTTTAACGGTATTTTATGCGCGATAAACGAAATCTCGCAATTGCAGTCAAGCAATAGAGAAGTAAACCATCTAGAATGAACAAGTTAACGGTAAGGAGAGCCCCATGATCAAGCACATAGTTTTTACGAAATTTGAAAACGCGGACGAACAGGCACCTGTTGCCAGCGAGATGCTCCTCGCGCTGAAAGACACCATCCCCGAGATTCGCGCCATCGAAACCGGATGCGACTTTAAGCACAGCGAGCGCAGCTTTGACCTTGCGCTGATCGTCACCTTCGACACGAAAGAAGCCCTCGAAATTTACGACCGCCACCCCGAGCACGAGAAGGCGCGCGCGTATATCAAGGCGCACCGCACGGCGACAGCGACGGTCGATTTTGAGTTTTAAGCAGATATTTCGCCACACAGCACGAAAGGAGCGCCCGCTATGCTCAAATACATCGTTCTCTTCAAGTTTCGCGATCCGGAAGCGTGCCTGCCGACCGTGATTGAAAAGCTCCACGGCATGATGGGCAAGATCCCCGAAATCCTCTCTATGGAGACCGGCGCGGATATCTGGCACAACGGCGCGCGCAGCTATGATCTGGCGCTGACGTGTACGTTCCAAGACCTCGACGCCATCGCGGTTTATGACAAGCACCCCGCGCACGAAGAAGCGCGGGAGTATATCTATGCGCACCGCATCGACGGCAAGACCGTCGTCTACGAAGTGAAATGAACGAGTTTAAACTGGTATCCGAATATGAACCCGCTGGCGACCAGCCGCAGGCGATCGATCGCCTGACTCAGGGCGTGCTGCGCGGGGACGCGGCGCAAGTGCTGCTGGGCGTCACCGGCAGCGGAAAAAC
>DNFZ01000104.1 GCA_003486785.1 Clostridiales bacterium
ATATCATTCTCGCTCAAAATGTGTTTATAGAACGTGTGAGCGCACACAACCGTTTTATAGGCTCTCCCCATAGAGTATGTGTTGATTGCTTTCTGATAAAGCTCCTTAGTCAATAACCCCATACGCACATCAATAATGTCTTGAAACGCTGTGCGCCTTAACTTCTTGTATGCGGCCACGCTTGAGGGGGATAGAAGATTTGAACGGTTCTCTATGTATCTATCTGTTAATTGGCCTAAGGTGATGTTTTCTGGTTTATTGTCGTGCTTGCGCTCCATAAGAAATACGGCCGCTTGCGCTTCGGCTTCTTTTTTCGTGTCTGCTGTAAAGGATTTACTTCTTTGTTGCCCTAATTCATCCGTGTAATTCGCTTTACAACGATAGTTTCCACTCTTGAGTTTTTGCGCCTTTGCCATATCTTTAAACCCCTTTACAATCTTTTAACTTATTATACTACTTCGTGGCCATTTTATCAAGGGCTTGTCCATAATCGTGGCCATTTTCATTCTCATATCGGCCACGCTTTTTCTCAGTCTTGAGAAATGATTCTCATCTATGAAATAGATAAACTCATTATTATTGCCTATTTAAAGCACTTTTAGACAAAAGAAAAGAGATTTAAATTATTTTTAAATCCCCCGCTTTTATCCGACTGTAATGTGTGAACTTCCTGCTACGATTCCGTAAACACTCTTTTACGGATAAGAGTGAGATTTCTCTATTTTATGCAAGGCTGTTTGAAGAAGCGTCAGGTTGCTTGAAAAATTAGAGCAAAACAAGAATGGTTCTCTTTATTTTGCCCCGCAAGCGGCGTCATTCCACCGCCCCCTGCCTCAATTGACCCCCCGACAGGCGTGGTGCTATACTGTAGCCAGTTTTAGCTTGCATCGTCCGCGCGCGTGCGCGAAAACCGGTTTGCAAAGAGCCGCATCGCGCTCCGGCAGGAAAGGAACCATTCATGACGAAACGAACGAAAGTCGTTCTCGCGCTGGCATTGTGCCTCGCCTTTGCGATGAGCGCCTGCGCGCTGCCCTCGCCCGTGCCCGTTGCCGACGGCTCCCCAGCCGTCGCCTCCGATTTTACCCCGAGCACCGGCGCCGCGCAGCAATCCTCCGGCGGGTATGTGGTAGAGACCACGGACATGGCGGGCAACGCCATCCGCCTGAGCGTGTATCCCGAGCGCATTGTCGTGCTCGACCCGGCAAACTGTGAAATTCTCTACGCCATCGGCGCCGGCGAGAACGTAGTCGGCCGCTCAATCAGCTGCGATTATCCTGCCGAGGTCAACTACCTGCCTTACGCCACGGCAGACGGAAGAAACGACCCTGATCTGGTGCTGCTGCGTGAGCCGCAGGTCGTCATTATGGGGGCGGAGGATGCCGCAGATGCGGATCTCGTCTCCGCGCTTGCAAGTGCGGGCGTCATCACGGTGGTCACCAACGTGACGGATGTGAACAACATGTATGGCGCAATCTCGCTGCTGGGTATGATCACCAACCGTACCGCAGAGGCAAACGCGCTCGTCTCCCAGCTCATCACCGCTATCGCTGCTATGCAAACGAAGATATCCGCTCACAGCGAAACGGTTTATCTGGAGCTCACGCCGCTGGCAGACGGTTTATCGACGCTCGGCAACGGCACTATATTCTCCTCGCTCCTCTCTCTTTTAGGGTTTCGCAACGAGTTTGAGGATCAGTCCGGCATCATCTCCGTCACACAGGATCAGGTGGTCGGCCGTTCGCCGAATGTCATCCTGACCGTTTCGCGGGATCGATCGACAGATGAAGCCGACCCGGACGCAACGCCGGATCCCGCCGGAGCCACGTTGAGCGGCCCTGCGGAGATCCTCGCGCGCAGCGAATGGCAGGAGGTGAACGCGGTGAAGAGCAACCGAGTCTACTACATAGACGCCGCGCTGATCACACGCGCCGGCCCACGCATTCTAGAGGGAATCAACGCGCTCTATACCGCGCTCTACGAAGGCAGACAGCCTGAATAGAGAAGCGCTGAAAAAAGAGTGCCCGGCAGGCGCCGGGCACTCTTTTTCGTATCGCGATTACTATTCGATCGCCGTAAAGGCTTCCTTGTCCATCCCGCAGACGGGGCAAACCCAATCTTCCGGAATGTCTTCAAACGCGGTGCCCGGAGCGATGCCGTTGTCGGGATCGCCTACCTCGGGATCATATACATAACCGCAAACGCACTCATACTTCATACTACAACACCTCCTGCTTGAATTGAACCAGCTGTCCGCTATCAAGCGCTGAAATGCGCCCCGGCAGTTTCGTTCTGGTCTCAATATAGCAAATTCGGATTGTAAAGACAAGTAAATTTGCCCATCCCTGCGAATTTTCAAATCGACTCGCATCCGTTATGCGCATCTCTTGCGATTTTTGAACAAAAAAACAGGGNNCCCCCCCCCCCCCGCCAAACTGTTTGCTTTAGTTTTTGCCAATGTCGCGATACACCTTTTCAAAATAGGTCGCGATGCTCGTGTCGTTCTGCCAGGCCTCAAGCTGCGTGTTCCAAGCCGTCTCCGCGTTGATCGCGTCGACAGCCTCTTTGATGGTATCATACACATCCGACAGCGCGCGCTCGCCCGCCGGCTCGCTGCCGACAAGCTGGAGGATGTAGTATACATCGTCCACCACGATCACGGCGGTATATTCGCCATCCTGGAGCAGTCCGACGGCCTTGATGAGCGCCTCATCCCAGCCGGTATCTTCGCCGCCGATGTACATCAGCAGCCCGGTTTCCATAAACGACGGATACTCCGTATAAATCGTATCCTCGCCGTACTGCGCAAGCACTTCCGCAAAGCTAGCGCCCGCTTCAAGGGCTGCAAATGCTTCTTCCGCTTTTTCGCGCGCATCTTTGACATAGTTCTCGCGCAGCGCGTCCACAGCAGCCTTTTTCGCAAGATAATCGCTTACGATATCCGCGCCGCCTTCGATTTCAGGGATGGTCACATTGATGCCGGTTGCGTTTGCTGCCGCACCCGCCGCGGCATATTTATCCGCGAGCGCCGCGAGAGCTGCCGCGCCGAACTGCGCCTCAAGCGCTGTCAGCTCATCCTTAAACGTAGTGTAATCTGACGAAACATCCCCGCTGGGCGCAATACTGATGGAGCGCACGCGCACATAGCCCTCCGGTGCGTAGAGGATCGGATCACCGCCATACATCTGATAATCTTCCGCGGCGTAGCCATAGTCCTCCGGAGTGGTGGCGTAGCTCTCCTTCTGGGATGCGAGCAATTCGGAAAAATAACTCTGAATCTCTTCGCTCGTGGTGGTCACGTCTTTTGTCACTTCCGCCTTGAGTGCTGTTCTCATGGCTTCATCTGTATAGTTTTCCGTCATATAGGCACGGAAGCCTTCCACGCTCATTTCGAGGCCTGCCGCGTCGATCTGCTCCTGGAAGATCTCCAGTGTGCGTGCTTCCTCATCGCTCGCGCCCTCTTCCTGTGCCTGTGAGCGGAACATATCGGTGTAATACGTCATCATCTCCGCAACCTGGCTTTCAATCTCCGCCAGCTGCTCGTCGGAGAGGGCTACACCAAGCGCCTTTGCCTGATAGAGTTGGATTTTGTCTGCGACAAGTGCTGAGATCACGCTGTCCTGCATGGACTCGATATCCTCGTCATCCGTCGGCGCACTCATGCCGTAATACGAATACATTTGCACCATGTAATCATACTCGTCGATGATATCGCCTTTGGTGATCACATAGTCATCGCCGATCTTAACCGCGACCTCGGCGCGCTCTTCTGCGGAATATCCCGCATTCGAGTCGGTTGCATTTTTCGCGCCTTTTCCGGCGCATGCCGCAAATGAAAGAGTCAGGGCAAGTGCTATCAGCACGGAGAGCGCTTTCTTCCAGATACTGTTCATCATGATCGATTTCTCCCTTAGTTTAGTGAGCGCTCTTGCGCATAGGATTGGTCAAAGAGATTTTTGCGGTGCTTTCGCGTCATTCACCGGGTGCACACACCGCTTGTCTATTATATGCCCGTATCCGCGTCTACGCAACGAACAATTGTGTAAAGGAATTGTGGCAGTTTCCCTGTAATTGCCGCCGCATCGGCGTTTTTCTGCCGTATTTCGATGGCGGGCGGGTCGCTGGCGATCAGCCTTGCGCCCGCAAACCCGGCAACGGCGGCTATGAGTTTTCCCCCGTCGAACCTTGCATGCTCGCCAAAGCGCAGCTTCGCCTCGCCATCGCGCACGGTCACGCTCTCGATAAACGCCCTTGCGGCATACGCCTTCACCTCGGCGATGCGCATGAGGTTTGTCACGCTCTCAGGCGGCTCGCCGTAGCGGTCGATAAACTCCTCCGTCGCGTCCATGAGGCTCTCCGCGCTGTCGATCTCAGCGATGCGGCGGTATGCTTTGAGGCGCAGGAGCTCGCTTGGTACATAGTCGTGCGAGATATGTGCGTCGATGGGAATATCCACATTCACCTCTGTGACCGGTTCAATCGCTCTGCCCTGCTGCTCGTCCACCGCGCGGCGGATGAGCTTGACGTAGAACTCGTAGCCGACATCCGTGATGTGCCCATGCTGCTCCGCGCCGAGCAAAGAACCTGCCCCGCGGATCTCAAGATCGCGCATGGCGAGCTGAAAGCCCGCGCCGAACTGCGTGAATTCCCGGATCGCCATGAGGCGCTTTGCCGCCTTTTCGTTCATCACGCGGCCGGTCTGCACAGTGAAATACGCGTATCCGATGCGGTTTGACCTGCCCACGCGCCCGCGCAGCTGATAGAGCTGCGCTAAGCCCATCTTGTCCGCCTCCAGCACGATGAGCGTGTTGGCGTTCCCGATGTCGAGCCCGCTTTCGATGATGGTGGAGCACAGCAGAATATCATACCGTTGCTCCAGAAAATCGATCATGGCGTTTTCCAGCTGCATCTCGCCCATCTGCCCGTGTGCGATGGTGACGCGCGCCTCCGGCACGAGCGATTCGAGCTTGCGCAGAGTCTGCTCCATGCTGATCACGCGGTTGGAAACCACATATGCCTGCCCTTTTCGCGCGAGCTCGCGGCTGAGCGCATCCTTCACCAGCGCGTCGGAGTGTTCCATCACATACGTCTGCACGGGATAGCGCGCCTCCGGCGGTGTTTCGATGACGCTGATGTCGCGAATGCCGGTCATGGACAGGTTCAGCGTGCGCGGAATCGGCGTTGCGGTGAGCGTGAGCACATCAACGGTCTTCTTCATCGCCTTGATCTGCTCTTTGTGGTTCACGCCAAAGCGGTGCTCTTCGTCGATGACGAGCAGGCCCAGCGATTTGTATTTTACGTTCTTGGCCAGGAGCGCGTGGGTGCCGACCACGCAGTCGATCTGCCCTGCGGCGAGCGCGTCTTTGATCGCCTCCCGCTCCTTCGCGGTTTGAAAGCGTGAGAGACACGCGGTCCTTACCGGAAAATCGGCAAAGCGCGAGCACATGGTGTTGTAATGCTGCTGCGCCAGAATCGTGGTCGGCACGAGGATTGCCGCCTGCTTGCCGTCCTGCAAGGCCTTGAATACCGCGCGCAGAGCAATCTCCGTCTTGCCGTAGCCAACGTCGCCGCAGAGCAGGCGATCCATGGGGCGCAGCTGCTCCATATCCGCCTTGATCTCCTGCATACTCTGCTTCTGATCGGGCGTGAGTTCAAAGGGAAAGCGCTCCTCAAACGTCCTCTGCCAGGCGGTATCCTTGGAAAAAGCAAAGCCAGTCGCGCCCGCGCGCTCGGCATACAGCGCCGCTAAATCGACCGCGAGCTTCTTTGCTGCGCTCCTGGCTTTGTTGACGCGGTTGGTCCACTCCGCGCCGCCGAGTTTGCTCAGCTGAGGGCCTGTCTCCTCCTCGCCGCCGCCGACGTATTTCTGCACGCGGTCGAGCTGGTCGGTCGGGATATACAAGCGATCTCCGCCGCGATATTCGATGAGCAGATAGTCCCGCGTGTTGCCCTGCACCGTGAGCGGCTCCACCTTGACGAAGCGGCCAACGCCGTGCGCCTCGTGCACGATATAGTCGCCCACCGAAAGCTCGGAGAACGAAAGGTGTTTTTTTGCACGACTCTTTTTCACCGCGCGCTCCGTGCGCCCTGTGATCTCATACTCCGTGAAGATGTTGAGTTTCATCTGCGGATAGGAAAATCCGCGCGCCAGCTGTCCCGGCAGGATCAGCGTCTTGCCGGCGGGCAGTTCGGCCGGCAGTTCGCCCATGGCTGTTGCTGCTGCATCATAGTCCGCGAGGTTGTCGATGAGCTCCTGCGTCTGCTCGCCCGCAAAGATGACGGTCTTTTCGCCCTGCTGGTTGAGCCGCTTGATCTCGCGGGCGATCTCGTCAAACGCACCCATGAACTGCGGCGCTCCCCGGGACTCGAGATTGACGATCTCGCGCGGGGAAAACTGCGGATGCGTGCGCGAGAGCGCGTAGAGCAGCAGCGTGCGGCTCGTGTGCAGTCGCTCGAGCGTCTCGTTTGCGCTCCTCTCCAGCGCGCCCTGCTCGGCGACGCCTTCGTCGCGCTCGAGCATGGCCTTGACGGTCTCGGCAAAGCGCAGCTGCTCGGTGCGCAAGGCCTCGTCGATGAGCAGTGCTTCATCTACGATTAAAATCGCGCTGTCGCTCAGGTAATCCAACAGCGTATCTGTTTTTTTATATAAGAGCGGCAGGAGCACGTCTCCGCCGACGCTCGCGACGCCCTCGCTCCACGCATCTTCCTGATCGCTCAAGCCTGCGCGACCCGCGATGCGCCCCAGTGCCTTCTGTGTGAGCTCCCTTGGCTGCGGCGTCTCCAGCGCGGGGCGAATCACGACGCGCTGAATCTGCTCGACGCTGCGCTGCGAAACCGCGTCGAAGGTGCGCATTTGATCGATCTCGTCGCCGAAGAACTCAATGCGCACGGGGTGTTCCTCGCCCGGCGCAAACACGTCCACAAGGTCTCCGCGCGCGGCACACTGTCCGCGGCCTTCCACCATCTCGACTCTCTCATAGCCTGACGAAACCAGCCGCTCGATGAGCGATCTGGGCTCCTGCGTGTCCCCTACGGAGAGCGAAATCTGGCTGGCAGCAAACGCGCCTTTGGGAGAGAGCGCCTGCATGAGCGAAGCGGCGCTAGCCGCAACCACGCAAGGTTCGCCGTCGAGCAAGGCGGAGAGCGCCGAGATGCGCGCGCTCCTGTTTTCACCGGAGGCGGCGTGCACGTAGACCAGCGGCGTTTCGCGCGGCAAAAACAACTCCGACCGCGCGCCAAAGAGCCGCGCGCTTTCCGCTAGCTGGGTGGCGGCAATGTCCGTTGCGGTCACAAACAGCACCTGCCGTGTTCGCGCGAGGGAAGCGCACAGATGCGCCTTGGCATTTGCGGCAACGCCAAATGCCGCGACCGGGCCCTTGCCCCCCTCCAGCGCCACATGCATGCGCTGGTAGTCCGTCGCGGAATCGAGTAAATTCAATATTGGGTTGTGGTTCATACTCGGCGTCAAGCGTCCCCCGTAATCCATTGAAGTCGGGACGCGGGCGGGCTATTCGTCCGCCTTTGCCCCGCCGCTGTGTCGTTTGTTAAATCTGGCCTGCGCTTGCGCGATCCTGCCTTCCAGGATGAGCTTCGCGGCTTCCGCCGCCTCGGCAAACGCCTCATCCAGCATCGCCTGCTCCGGTTTTGAGGGTTTACCCAGCACATGCTTTCGCAAATCTGCGCCGTTTTGTTTGCCAACGCCGATGCGTACGCGCGGAAAATTCTCGCTGCCCACACAAGCGATGATGGAGCGCATGCCGTTGTGCGTGCCCGCGCTGCCCTTGTCGCGGATGCGAAGCGTGCCAACCGGCAGCTCGATATCGTCGTAGAGCACGATAAGATGCTCCACCGGGCATTTATAGAAGTGCAGCAGCGCCTGGATGCAGTCGCCCGAGAGATTCATATAGGTCGTGGGCTTGATGAGCACCACGCGCTCGCCGTTGTAGCTTCCATCGCCATAGATGCCGGAAAACCCGCGCTTTGTGACGCTGATGTGCAGCTGCTTGGCCAAAACATCCAGCGCCTGAAAGCCCGCGTTGTGGCGCGTGCGCTTATAGAGTAACCCCGGATTGCCAAGGCCTGCAACGACGAACATAGTTTCCCCTCTGATATCAGTAGAAATCCAACCTATATTAGCACGATATAGCGCTCTTGACAACAATACATTGTTGGTGATACGCTAATAAAACGATATGAGCGATGACGGAAAGAGTAGCAAAATCGCGCGTTTGAAGAGAGATTCGGGGTCAGGTGAAAGCCCGAAATCGCGCGCTTTGTGAACATGGCTCCCGAGCTCCTCGCGGTGAACGCTTCATTCGCCTCAGCCGCAGCGGCCTCCGCCCGATACAGCGGAAACTTATGCCCCCGCGTCTTTGGGGAAGTAAGGTGGTTTTCCGGTTCGCTTTTTTGTGTGCCGTCCTTACATGTGGGCGGCACGCTTTTTTTGTATTTTAACTTGATTTACTTGGAGGACACCGAAATGGATCAGACGAAGACATTCTACATCACCACGCCGATCTATTACCCCAGCGCAAGCCTGCACATCGGCCACGCCTACAGCACCGTCGCCACGGACGCCATCGCGCGCTATCACCGCCAGCGCGGGGTGGAAACATTCTTTTTGACCGGCTCGGACGAGCACGGGCAAAAGATCGAGCGCAAAGCTAAGGAAGCTGGCGTCACACCGCAGGAATATGTGGACAAGATCGTCGCGGGTTTCAAGGACTTGTGGAAGCTGCTGGATATCTCCTATGACGGATTTATCCGCACCACGGACGAACAGCACATCAAGGCCGTGCAGAAGATGTTTAAAAAGCTCTATGATCAGGGCGACATCTATAAGTCGAAATACACGGGGCACTACTGCACCCCCTGCGAAAGCTTCTGGCTTGATCGCCAGATCGAAGAAGCAGGCGGCGTGTGCCCGGACTGTGGGGGGCCTGTCGAGCTCG
>DNFZ01000095.1 GCA_003486785.1 Clostridiales bacterium
ACGCCCTGGAAACCTTTGCCCTTGCTCACGCCGCGGATGTCGATCTTGTCGCCTTCGACGAACAGGTCCGCTTTGATGACTTGACCGACTTCATAGCTGTTCGCGTCGTCGAGCTTGAACTCTCTCATATAACGGAGGGGTTTCACGCCCGCTTTGGCAAAATGCCCCGTTTTCGGCTTGTTGGAGAGCTTCTCACGCAGCTCGCCATAGCCTACCTGAACAGCTTCGTATCCGTCCGTCCCGACGGTTTTCTTTTGGATGACGGGGCACGGACCGGCTTCGATGACTGTCACGGGGATCATGGTACCGTCAGCTCGGAACATCTGCGTCATACCGACCTTTTTGCCCAAAATGGCTTTCTTCATGTTTACCTCCGATTGGTTACAGTTTGATCTCGATGTCAACGCCCGCGGGCAGGTCGAGCTTCATCAGCGCGTCAACGGTTTTGGAAGACGGCTGGAGAATGTCGATCAGGCGCTTGTGCGTGCGCATCTCAAATTGTTCGCGGGAATCCTTGTATTTGTGCGTTGCGCGCAGAATGGTGATGATTTCCGTCTGCGTGGGCAGGGGAATCGGGCCGCTGACCTGTGCGCCGGTTCTCTTGGCGGTTTCAACGATCTTCTCCGCGCTCTGGTCGATCAGAGAGCTTTCATACGCCTTGAGCTTGATGCGAATTCTGTTTGCCATGTTATTGATATCCTCCTTCGTTTTAGGGGGCAGTACACAAAGCCGTGTGTTTCCTTCTTCATAAGGCAGGCCAGCCTTTCGGCTGTGCGCTATACTCGTTCGGGACTGCACGATTTGCTTTGCGGACTCACCCTCGCCCGTGTTGCGGACGTTGGATATGAGCAGAAATTACCCGGATGGCAGAACCGGCAACCTTCCGTTCATCCCTTTCACGCGCAAAAACATCGCCTTTGCGGCGCGAACAGTCTTATTCTACACACTTCTTCTTCGGATTGCAAGAAGAATTTTTTAGAATTCTGCAACAAATTGCGATGATTGTTGCCCTGCACGATTTGCCCGTAATCGGGCATTTTTCGTTTGGATGGTTGTCTTTGGCGCTCTGCGCAGTTTTACGCCCGATAATCAAACAAATCCACCGTTTTATGCGGTTTTTCCGCTCGGAGAGTATATCACAGTTTTATTGTTCGCGCAACATCGCGCCATAATCTGCTTGCTTTGTCTTTTTTGCAGTTTTTTTGCTTCCTTATATATAGACCAATGTCCAGCGCCATTGTTGCTTTGAAGAGTGCACGATCGTTTTACGCTGATTTCGGTGGAGCTTCCGTGCGATATCCCTTCATGCGCGGGAGGATGATATCCTCCCCTACAAAGAACGCGGCAACGTTTTCTAGTCTTCTGATAGAGTCTTCTTGGAGTACGCGAAAAAATGGATCTGTATCGATCTTGTCAAGCGGTCTCTAGAGAACCGGTTCTCGTCTTTGTAGGGGCGGATATCATCCGCCCGCGCAGACTAACCCGCACAAGTTCCGGTTCTACGTAAAAAACAAGCCCCCAAAGGAGCCTGTTTGTAAGAGGCTTGCCGTGTTTATTTCATCGAAGTCGGGATAAATTGCTTGGCGTTGAGGATATGGTCGCGCAAAAGATTACTGGCGCTCTCAAAATCACCCTCGCGGCAGGTCATGATGATTGCCTCGTGCTCGTTGATGGAAACCTCGCGCGTTTGCGGCGTGCCGTAGAAACTCTCGCGCAGGTAACGGTCGATATTGGCGTGCACAAGCTCCAGTAGCAGGTTTGCCATCGAGTTCTTCGCGTGGGACGTTAAAATCTCATGAAACTTGTAGTTGAGCTCTTCGGAGCGGACGATATCTTCCTCCGTGGCTTCCCGTTGTTGCCGCACGATCTCTTCGAGCGCGTCAAAATCCGCCTGCGTCAGCTTGGGTGCGCTGTTTCGCATCATCATCACGGAGAGCGTCGCGCGCACTTCCATCATGTCCATCAGTTCACTGCGTGTCAGTTCCGTCACCGCTGCGCCACGATTTGCATGGATGCGGACGAGCCCCTGCGACTCCAGCCTTCTGAGTGCCTCGCGCACCGGGATATGGCTCACATTGAGCGCCGCTGAGATCTCGTCCTGCTTGAGCTGCATGCCGCCCGGCAGCTTCCCGCTGATAATGCCCTCGCGCAGCACATGAAAAATCCACTCCTGCGTAGCGCCGACGCGCGGCCCCACCTGTTCGGCTATGGCTTTGTAATCCATAATTCACCTCATAATAATTGAGAGTTGCATGCGAAAATCTGTCTATGTGCATTATATATGATCGACAATCCCGATGCAACCCTTTTGCATACTGGAAGTTTGTATACAGTATAGGGCGCGATGATTCCATCCTCCGCCACGCTGCGAAACGGCGTAAAAAAGTGTTCAGAATAAACAAGCAGGAAACAAACTTCATGAAACGATCCAAATGCGTGGATGTCGCGCCATGTTTGCTTCCTGCTATCAGGTCTTAGGGTCTCGCGTACTGCATTCTTGCCCTTCATCCGGGCCGACGAAGGGTAAACGCTTGCTCAGCGGCCGTATTTGACGCGCTCTAAGCGAATGAGTGCCAGCACGCCTTCACGAATCTCCGTTGGCAGCCGGTCGGCCAGCGCGACGTCGTTGCGATACGACTGCATGCCTTCCGTGTCAAAGAGGTAGCTCGGCTCCTCGGTCAGCCCGAGAATGCTGTCGGTCGAGGTGTTGTAGTGGGTCGCAATCGCCACAAGGGATGCGATGTCCGGCATACAACGGTTGGATTCCCATGCCGCGACAGACTGCTGTACGACGCCCACTGATTCACCCAGCTGCTGCTGCGTCTCGCCGTGGGATTTGCGAAGTCTTTTGATGCTTGCTCCAATGTCCATAGTTGCTCTCTCTCCTCTAACTAATTTCAACAGTGGTCGCTCCTTTCGTTCTCAAAGCGTATCCACGAGATCACGCAGGCAAATCGCCTTGCGTTTCCGATTCTGTCCTGACTGGTACTCGGAAGAACCGTACAACTCATTTTACTATACTTCTGGCTGGAAGAAAAGAGCCAGTATTCAGAAAATTTCAAACTTTTTGTGGTAGTGGTTGAAAAACAAAGGTCATTTTGTTTGTTTTGCAATAAAATTTCTTTCTTATAAAAGTACAAATTTTAATGAACTCGACAATTTCATTTTGTTTTATGATGCAAGCGTTCAACGCTACTGATCTGTATTTTTATCACGGATCGCGAAATCGATTTCGGGAATGTCAAAGCAAACGTCGCTCCGCTCGACCGTTGGCGCGTATTGCATGGCCTTATCTATACAAGTAATTCACTTTTTGTTACGCGTATTAACCTTGAAGCGAAAAAATTCAGCGGCCGCGCATCGTTTGCATTTATGGCAGCGGCATCGTGCTGGCAGTATCATCTATGCTGTCGGACGTTATTCTTGTTCCGTTTCGATCGCATGTGCGGGACGATACATTCGACATTTGTCTTACATGGGGAAAATGCGGGTCCGAAGCAGTGTTGTGTCGTCGTTTTTTTCGCCGGAATGAGAAATTTTACAAGATAAAGATAGCAACGCAAAAATCAACTGTGATATAATTATCTCCGTGCAGATTCATCGAGCCGGTATCGTTTTTTTAGCAAGCGTTTTTCACAATCGAACGCGCTTGACCGGCCATAAGCGGGAGGCGTCAAATGGGAATCAAACTAACCATCGTCGGCGCGGGTAGCACCTATTGCCCGGAGCTGATGCAGGGGCTGATCCACCGAAAGATGCTCCTGCCGCTGAAAGAACTGCGCCTTTATGATATCGACGAAACCCGGCTCGGCATTGTCGGCGCGTTTTGCGAGCACGTGCTGCTGGAAAACGGCATGGAGCCGCGCATCACCCGCACGGGCGATCTTGCGCGTGCGCTCGACGGCGCAGACTTCGTGGTAACGCAGATTCGCGCGGGTAAGCTCGAAGCACGCATCCGCGATGAAAAGATCCCGCCGGGCTTCCACATGGTCGGGCAGGAGACAACCGGAATCGGCGGCTTTTGCAATGCGCTTCGCACCATACCGCAGATTGCGCAAATCGCCGATGCCGTGGAGCGCTATGCCCCGAAGGCATGGCTCATCAATTTTTCAAACCCTTCCGGGATCGTGACGGAGTATTTGCTCAACCATACGCCGCTCAAGGCAGTGGGACTATGCAATCTTCCCATCGGCGCGCAAGAGCGCATCGCGAAGCTCCTTGACCTGCCGATGGAGCAGGTGCGGCTGGAGACAGCTTCTCTCAATCACTGCGGCGCAATCATCGCGGTGCATGCGGGCGGAGCAGACGTCCTGCCGCGCATGCTCGAACCGCACGCGCTCGACAGGGCGGCCAAGCAGGATGCCTGGATCCAAAACTACCGCCCGATCATCGAGCTGCTGGAAGCTATCCCAAACGATTATCTGCAATATTTTTACTATCGTGATCGAAAACTGGCCGAGCAGAAAGCCGCGCCGCAAACCCGCGGAGAGGCCTGCGTGGAGATCGAGGCCCGCCTGCTCTCCTACTATGCCGACGAACGCAACCGCTCCGTACCGTCCATGCTCTCCGAACGGGGCGGGCATCTATATTCCGAGGCGGCAATCGCGCTGATCGCATCGCTTTCCGGCGCTGCGCCGGGCTATCATGTTGTCGATGTGCAAAGCCGAGGCGTTCTCGATTTTCTGCCCGATAGCAGCGTCATCGAAACCAGCTGCTATGTGGAAAAAAACAGCATCACGCGCATACCGCTCACAAGAGAACCCGGAGACGTACTCAAATCGCTCCTCGCGAGCGTGAAAGCCTATGAATCGCTCGCAGTGCAAGCCGCGCTCACGGGAGATCGCCAAACAGCCCTGCGTGCGCTTGCCTGCAACCCCATCACGGCCGATCTGGATCTGGCCGCGCCCTGCCTTGACGAGATGCTCGTGCAAAACCGCTCTCTTCTGCCCCGCTTCTTTTCGTAAAGTAACAACTCAAATACAAAACACGCTCGAACGATATCCCGACCAACTTCGCTGCAAGGAACTGCCGACATGGACGAGACGAAATGCTATCTTGCCGTTGACGGAGGCAACTCTAAAACCGAATATCGCTTGCTCAACGCATCCGGCGCGGTGATTGCCGCCTGCCGCGGTGGCGCTAGCAATCATGAAACTCTCCCGGGCGGCTTTGGCGGCGCGGCAGATGTGCTCATCTCCGAAATTTCAGACCTGCTTGCAGCACAGGGATACGCCCTCAGCCACGTGTCAGATGCGGTGATGGGCCTTGCGGGCGCGGATTACGACGAGCAAGCGCGCGCCCTGCAGAACGCGCTGGGCGCACGCGGTTTGTCGCGCTGCTTTGTTTGCAACGATGGTTATCTGGGTGTGATGGTGGGCATTGAGAACGGCATTGGCATCTGCTACTCGGCGGGCTCCGGCGTGACGTGCGCGGGGATGAACGCCGAGGGTGCGCGCGCGCAATTCGGCGGCATCGGGACGCTCTCCGGCGATATCGGCGGCGGCTTTGACATCGCGGCATTCGTTTACCGCAGCGTGTATCAGCATCTGTTTTTCGGAAAGACGTATACCACGCTTAAGGACGCTTATTTCACCCTGTTTGATGTGCGCACCCCGGAGGCGTTTCTCGCCTCTGCCGCCCGCATGCAAAACGAGGAATCAGCGCGCCAGCTCATCGGGCTGTTTTTCACCGCGATGGAGACGGGCGACGAGCTCGCCCTGCGCTACGCGGCACTCGCCGCGAGCCATGCGGCGGATTGCATCATCGCTGTGTCGGATACGCTCTTGCTCAAGCCGACGGTTCATGTCGCGCTCTCAGGCTCGATCATGACCGCCGTCGCACCGCCGACGTTTCGACGGATGATCGAATACGAGCTCTTTCGCCGCAAAGGCAAATACTTCAGCCTGCACGTCAACGACCGTCCGCCGGTGGATGGCGCGGTGCGCTGGGTGCGCCTGCGCAATCACCTGCCTGAGGTGTTCCTTTGAGCAATGTTGAAATCCCGTCTGCATCCGTGCAGGCGTTTTTTTGTTTGCGTCCTATTCTTCTCTGCGCGCTGAGAATGCATAATGCGGCATATCCATGCCATAATATCGCTTGACGAACCGGCAGCGCACGGTCATCCCGTTGCGGATGGCAACATTCATCGAAGCGATGTTGTTATCGCGAACGATGGAAAAAACTTCCTCGGCATCGAGCCGTTCAAAGGCATATGCTTTGCAAGCACCCGCCGCTTCGAGCGCATATCCGTTCTTCCAGTGCTTGCGCGCAAAGAGATATCCGATCTCCAGCACCCTCTGTCCGGCGACATCCTGCCAGGTCAGTCCGCATTGGCCGATCATTTCGCCCGTTGTTTTCAACACCACCGCCCAGAGCCCGAACCCATCCGTACGGTATCGCTCAAGCATGCGATTGAGCCAAGCCTGTGTTTCCTCATCGGAAAACGCGTGCTCGTAGGCAAACATCGCCTCCCGGTCCTGCAGGATTCCGGCCAGCGCAGGATAATCCTCCTGCGTCATCTCGCGCAGCAACAGTCGTGTCGTTTCGATGATCATCGTGTCTTCCCTCCCGTGATTGTTTGCGCGCGCGGCGCGGTGCGTATGTTATAATACTCTCACGCGAAAGCTCTCGCGCATTTGATTGTGCTCCAAGGAGACTCCATGTTAAACGAACCTCAATCCGTTTTCACCGGCGATGCCGATCGGGAGATCGCCGCGCGCGTCAACGCGCTGCTGCAAACGCAGGAGCGCGCGATTCTCGCCATCGACGGCAATTGCTGCGCCGGCAAAACCACGATGGCTGCGCGTCTTGGCGAATTGCTCGGCGCGAATGTGTTTCATATGGACGACTATTTTTTGCAGCCACAGATGCGCACGCCGGAGCGGCTGAGTCAGCCCGGCGGAAACGTGGACGTGGAGCGGTTTCTGCACGAGGCGTTGCTGCCAGCCTCGCGCGGCGAAGCAGCCAAAGTGCGCCGGTATGATTGTCACGAAGACCGCCTGCTTGCGCCCGTGTCCGTCTCGCCCCGGCGCGTGATCATCGTAGAAGGCGCATACAGCCTGCATCCGCTGCTCGCACCTCTTTATGACATCAAGGTGTTCTGCCGCATCGATCCCGCGTTGCAGGATGCTCGCATCCTCACGCGAAACGGCGCGGACGCGCTTGAGGTGTTTCAAACCCGCTGGATTCCGCTTGAAAACAAGTATATCGAAGCACTGGATGTGTTGTCGCAATGCGACATCGTCATCGACGCTGTGCTATAGCATCCCATCTTCCGGCAAAAACAGCGCCTGTAAAGACGCTGTTTTTTCGTGTTTTGGCCTAAGCTAGCAGCAGTCTCCTCCGCAGCAGCAGTTGAGGCACATAAGCGCGCTGCAAATATCGCAGCAGGGCGAAGCATCCATGCTTCCGTTTCCGCCGCGCTGATAGACGCGCCCCGCGTTGTTGAGCGAGCTGTAGGCGTTGCGGTATTCGGGGTTGTCCGGCTCCGCTTCATAAGCACGGCTAAAGCAGGCAGTCGCCCGCTCATAGGAGCCCTGCCGCAGCAGAATCACGCCGGTGAGATAGTTCCACTCCGCATTGTGCACCGAGACGCCGTTTAAAATCGCCTGCGCTGCCTGAAGATTGTTTTGGTTGA
>DNFZ01000147.1 GCA_003486785.1 Clostridiales bacterium
GCGACGCGATCAACACCGCCATGCGCGAGCTGTTTTTACAGATCGTATACGGCCGCACGCAGAGTGCGTTTTCCGAAGACGGCCTGCCCATCGGCGCCGGCCTCGAAGACCTCGGCAAGGGGCTCCGGTCGCAGATTGGCACCATGTACGGCACGCTCGCCAAGGGCCCGCGCTATCTGGAGATGGCGGAAGGCTATGTCATCGCCATCGCGCTGGATGAGGGCGGCGAGATCATCGGCTACAAATTCGTCAACCTCGGCAAGATGATGGACGCGATCAAGAAGGGTGTCGATCCCAAGGATGCGTACGAGAAGAACATTGGTACCTATGGGCGTTTCGACCAGGCCGCCAAGGTTATCGACCCGCGGAAAGCGTAAGGAGGCAGCTATGGCTATTTTTGAAGGTTACGAAAGAAGAATCGAGAAGATCAACGCCGAGCTGGCAAAGCACGGCATCAACGGCATTGAAGACGCAAAGGCCATCTGCGAGGCTAAGGGGATCGATGTGTTCGGTATCGTGCGCGACATCCAGCCCATCGCGTTCGAAAACGCCTGCTGGGCATATGCCGTCGGCGCGGCAATCGCCATCAAAACCGGTGCGACCGCTGCGGATAAGGCGGCGGAGGCCATCGGCGTTGGCTTGCAGGCGTTCTGCATCCCCGGTTCGGTTGCGGATCAGCGCGAAGTTGGCATCGGCCACGGCAATCTTGCCGCCATGCTCCTGCGCGAGGAGACCAACTGCTTCTGCTTCCTCGCGGGTCACGAGAGCTTTGCCGCGGCGGAAGGCGCGATCGGAATCGCAAAGACCGCCAACAAAGTCCGCACCAAGCCCCTGCAGGTCATCCTCAACGGCCTTGGCAAAGACGCGGCGTACGTCATCTCCCGTATAAACGGCTTTACCTATCTGGAGACGGAGTATGACTACTACACCGGCAAGCTGGATATCACCAAGACGAAAGCCTTCTCTGATGGCGATCGTGCGAAGGTTCGCTGCTACGGCGCGGACGACGTGAACGAAGGCGTCGCCATCATGCGGCATGAGAACGTGGATGTCTCCATCACAGGAAACTCCACCAACCCCACGCGCTTCCAGCATCCCGTTGCGGGCACCTATAAAAAATGGTGCATCGAGCACGGCAAGAAGTATTTCTCCGTGGCGAGCGGCGGCGGCACGGGCCGCACCCTGCATCCGGACAACATGGCGGCGGGTCCCGCTTCCTACGGCATGACAGATACGATGGGCCGCATGCATTCCGACGCGCAGTTTGCGGGCTCTTCGTCCGTTCCGGCGCACGTCGAGATGATGGGCCTCATCGGCATGGGCAATAACCCGATGGTCGGCGCCACCGTCGCTGTAGCGGTCGCTATCGCGCAGGCGAAATAAGCGATTACCATCGCAAAATGAAAAGAAGCAGGTGTAACATTCTGCTTCTTTTGCGTTTCCAGCTTTGCTCAAAGCGATGGGGGCTCTTCTGCAAGCAAGGCTTCAGCGCTCCTGCTCCTGCATGAATACCGTCGCTCCGGCGGCGTTGCCAAGGCTGGCGCACTCCTCCGTGGAGAGCCCGCGCACGCAGCCGTCTATGATCGCGGCGCCCATCGCGTCTCCCGCGCCGGAGGTGTTGCTCTGGCCCTGTGCTTGCGCCGATATCACGCCGCAGCCGTCTGCGTCCGCCCAATATACGCCTTCCTCGCCCAGAGAGATGAAAACACGCCTGACGCCCTGCTCCAGAAACCAATCCGAAGCGCGGTAGATGCCGCGGATGGTATCGCAGGATTTGCCGGAGAGAAAGCCCGCCTCAAAGCGGTTGGGTTTGATGGCGAAGCACTTACCGATATTTCCGCCGATTCGCTTGGCTTTTGCACAGCTCACCGGGTCGAAAAACAGCGGAACGGTCACATTTGCGCAAAGATAGGCGAGCGACTCCGGCGAGAGATTACCGTCGATGACGCACATGCGCGAGGCGTTAATCAGCGCAAGCCGCGCGGAAAGATATGCCGGCGTGAGATGATCGAGCACGGACATATCGCTGATGCCGACGAGCATGTCGCCGTCTTCGTCAAACACGCTGATAAACGTTCCCGTATGTTCGGTGCCGACATAAGCGTGCTCCAATGAAACATTTGCCTTGCGGCAGCTCTCGCGCACCATGCTCGCATGAAAGCCGGAACCGATTGCTGTGACCAGCTCGGCGTGATAGCCGAGCGCGGCAAGGCGCATGGCGATGTTGTGTCCGACGCCGCCGACGCGTATCCCCACGCGGCCAAGGTTGCTGTCCCGCTCGCGGCAGATGCTCTCCGGCTTGCCGGTGATGTCGATGGCAGCGCCGCCGACGATGAAAATTGTCTCCATGATCGTACCTCCAGAATCGGGATGCGCGGTCAGATTTTTGCGGTTGTTAAAGGCTTAAGAACTGCATGTCTTGCTATACAAAACAGGGAGAGGGTTTGAGAGCGGTCAAAGCCGCACCCAAACCCTCGTGAAATCATTCGAGAAGCAAAATCAGCTTTTGATCAAGCGAATCTCGCCGATGAAGGGCAGATCCTTGTCTTCTTTGTTGGCGACATTGATGATGCCGATGAGGGAGAGCACAAAGCTCGCTAAGCCGACCACTGCGCTCAGAATGCTGTTGAACCACGGAATCCATGAAAAGACGCCGACAGCGACCCAGGCGATGACCTCGAGGATCAAGAGGTTGATGCCGCGCAAGGCATGCGCCCGCACAAAGGAAGACTGATCCTTGACCAGATAGGGTACCAGCGCGAGAATGCCGAGATAGGCCAGAATGCCCATCCACATGTCGTTGGAGCTGCTGGTTTCATGAAAGCGCGCGCCGCCGACCGGTTCGCCGCAGTTTCCGCAGGCCTTATCGCTATCGTTGAGCTGAGAGCCGCATTTTGAACAGAAAGCCATGTTTTTTCCTCCAATTTTGTTTTTTATTATCGCCGAAAATATAAAACGAATCGCCTAATTAAAAAAGTTGTTGAGCAGGTAAGCCGATCCGCCGAACGCGACAATCGCGACGAGAATCACCAGATACAGCGCCAGGCCAATTCCCATCAGCAGCAGATAGCCGCGTGCCAGGTTACGACGGTTGAGGTTTACCGTGCCGCCGGAAGCCCAGAGTATGGTGATGATGAAACCCGCTATCGGAAGCGCCATAAGCAGCATAGAACCGGCGAACCCCCAGCTGCTGAGCACGGCATATGGGGCGCTCTGCATGGGTTCGTCGTCACCGATGCGGACGGGTGGTTGCGGACTGACCGCCGCGCCATTCGCAAATTGCGTGACAGGCGCGCCGCAGTTGGCGCAGGTTCGATCCAGACGATAAACGGGTTTCCCGCAATTTTCGCAGAATGCCATACGTAATCCTCCTGTTGGCCTATCGGTTGTTACGCTTTGCCGATGTGTTCAGTATAAAGCAAACGTATCAGACAACGCAACTAGGATTCAAAAAACCCGACGTAAAATCTTGTACGCCGGGTTATGGTTTTGTCTCGCAGGAAAGCCGCTGCGTTATGCGCGCAGCGGTGCGCCGCGCTCTTTAAGTGCGTCGATGATCGCATCCATTGCTCGCTTGATTTCTTCGTCCGTAAGCGTATGATCTTCCGCACGGAGCGAGAAGGTGAACGCGAGGCTCTTCTTGCCGGCGGGGATGCCGATGCCGGCATACGTATCAAACAGCTGTACATCTGAGACGATCACGTCTGCGGCCGCGGTCTCGATAACCTTTTTGAGCACAGAGGACTCCAGCGCAGCATCCACGACGACCGCGAGGTCGCGCTCTGCCGCCGGGAAGCGGGGCAGCGGCTCAAACCGCTTGCCGCATGTGCGATTTTCGGCGAACGCCGCAAAGCTCAGCTCAGCGATATATACTCTGCCGTCCGCTTTCCAGCCGTCTGCCACGTCAGGATGCAACTCGCCGAATTCGCCGAGAGAAACGCCGGATTCGGAGACGATCTGAGCCGCGCGGCCGGGCTGGAGATAGCTTGCCGTGCTCTTCCGGTACTCGGCGTTTCTGATTCCCAGCACGCGGAAGAGCTCCTCGAGCATGCCCTTGAGCAGATAAAAATCCACGCCTTCGCCGCCGAGCACGATGCCGATCTTTTTGCGCTCCTCCGGCAGCTCCTCGCCGGTGTCCACGTGTGTGTTGCCCACCTCAAAGAAGCGCAAATGTCCGCTTTTGCGGTTTGCGTTTCGCACGAGAGAATCCAGCATGCCGGGAATCAGCGTGGTGCGCATGAGGCTCTGATCCTCGCCAAACGGGTTGAGGATGCGCACGGCGCGCCTGAGTTCGCTGTCCTGCGGCAGCAGGAGAGAATCGAATACCGAAGGGCTAGTGAAGTTGTAGTTATACATCTCATACAGCCCCAGAGAAACCAGCGTATCTTTCACCGTGTCTTCCAGCAGGAAGAGATCGTTGATCTGCCCGCGGAAGGTGTCTCCGCGCATGAGCGTGGGCTTAATGTTGTAGTAGCCGTAGATGCGCGCAATCTCCTCGGCGATGTCCCAGTCCGCCTCGATGCCGCTCTCGATATCCGTGCGAAAATGCGGAATGGTCACATGCAGTCCGCCAAGTGTCGGGCGTGCGTGAATGGAGATTGTAGCGAGCATCTCAGCCATCTGTTTTGCCGAGAGATCGAGTGCGAGCAGCGCGTTGATGTGGTCTACGTTGACCGTGATTTCGCGATCGGCCGGCTTCTCTTTTCTCACGTCGATCATCTCGCCGACCACCGTGCCCGCCTTGAGCTCGGCCACCAACTCGATGGCGCGATCCAGCGCAAGCTGGGCGCTCACGGGCTCTACGCCCTTGATAAAGCGGCTTGCGGCATCCGTCGTGTGCTTGAGCTTTCGAGCCGTCGCGCGGATGTTGCTGCCCTTGAACACGGCGGATTCAAACAGGACCGCCTGCGTCTGATCGGTGATTTCGGAGTTGAGGCCGCCCATCACGCCCGCGATGCCAACGCCGCGGCTCTCGTCCGCAATCAAAAGCATATCCGGTGTGACTGCGCGCTCGCGTTTGTCCAGCGTGGTGACGGTTTCGTTTTCATGCGCGGTGCGCACGACGATGTGGCTGCCGTGGATGCAGGCAAGGTCAAACGCGTGCATCGGATGTCCGTATTCCGCGAGCACATAGTTCGTAATGTCGACGATGTTATTGATGGGGCGAAGGCCCACGGCGCGGAGTTTTCTCTGCATCCACGCTGGGGAAGGCTCGATGACAATATCCTTGACCACGCGGGCGGTATAGCGCGGGCAGAGGTCATAGTTTTCCACCGTCACGCGCGCATGGTCCGCGGCATTGCCCGCACCCTTAACGGGATTGATCGCGGGTTCGCGGAAACGCTGACCGAGCGCCGCCGCAGCCTCGCGGCACATGCCGATGATGCTGATGCAGTCCGGGCGGTTGGGGGTAAGCTCAAAATCGAAGATTTCATCGTCGAAGCCAAGCGCCTTTTCGATCGGCTGCCCAAGCGGATACTCCGCCTGCAAGATCAGGATGCCGTGCGCCTCTGCGCAGGGATAGTCCGCATTGGTCAGCCCCAGCTCCGCGCCGGAGCAGAGCATGCCGTAGCTCATCACGCCGCGCATGCTGACCGCCGCCATCTCGCGCCCGCCGAGCTTGGAACCCACCACCGCGACGGGAACCAGTGCGCCGTCAAAGACATTGTCCGCTCCAGTGACAATGGTCAGCACTTCACTGCCGACGTCCACCTGGCAGATGTGCAGGTGCTCGGAGTTTTCGTGCTTGACGATGGAGAGAACGCGGCCGACCACGACGCCCTCGACGCCGGATAGCTCCTTTTCCACGCCCGCGCACTCAAAGCCGCGCCACATCATCTTCTCGATGAATTCAGCGTTGGAGACGTTGAAGTCCACATATTCACAAAGCCACTTCTTCGGTAATTTCATACTTCATTCCTCCTTAGAACTGGCGCAGGAAGCGCGCATCGTTTTCATACTCAAGCCGGATGTCGTTGATGCCGAACTTGAGGTTTGCCATGCGGTCTACGCCGAGGCCGAACGCGAGTCCCGTCCATACCATCGGGTCATAGCCGCAGTTGGCGATCTCATGTGGGTTGGTCACGCCGCAGCCGAGGATTTCAATCCAGCCCGTGCCCTTGCACACGCGGCAGCCTTTGCCGCCGCAGATCGAGCAGGAGACGTCCAGCTCCGCCGAAGGCTCCGTAAACGGGAAGTAGCTGGGGCGCAGACGGGTTTTGACATCCTCGCCGAACACGGCGTGCACAAACGAGTCGAGAATGCCCTTGAGGTCTCCCAGCGTGAGCCCCTTGTCTACCACAAAACCCTCGATCTGGTGGAACACGGGGGAGTGGCTCGCGTCCACTTCGTCCACACGGAAGACGCGCCCCGGCATCATCAGCCGAAACGGCGGGGTCAGCGTTGTCAGCGCGCGGATCTCGCAAGGCGAGGTGTGCGTGCGCAGCACCACGTTTTCGTTGATGTAAAACGTGTCCTGCATATCCCGCGCGGGGTGATCCTTGGGCAAGTTTAAAAGGGTAAAGTTGTTGTCGTCCAGCTCGATCTCCGGCCCGTCAAACATCGAAAACCCCATGCCGACCAGTGCATCGCGAATCAACCGATACGTCTGCGTCATCGGGTGCAGGCGGCCAAGCGGGCTTGGCAGCTGCCCGGGCGCGGTAACGTCCAGCGCCTCTTTTTCGAAGCGACGCAGTTTGGCAATCTCGCCAAGCGCCGCGCGCTTTTCGGCGACGACCGCTTCCAGCGCGCTCTTGACCTTGTTGGCAAATGCGCCGACGTTCGCGCGCTCGCTGCTCTCGAGCTTGCCCATCGTGCGTAGAATCGCCGTGAGCGAGCCGTTTCTGCCGAGCACGTCGATGAGCTGCTGCTCGAGTTCTTCGGGCGATTGGCAGCTTTTGAGTTTCGCTTCGGCTTCCTCGCGCAAAAGTGCGAGTGACTCCATCATACCCATGTGTGTGTTCTCCTCCTCTTGTCAATGCAGGTAATGTGAACCAAATAAAAACGCGCTCCGCCCTGAAAGGGACGAATCGCGTCGTGGTACCACCCTCGTTTGCTCGCCCGTCCTGGACGGGTTAAGCCTCGATTCCGCTGTATCGGGCGGGCCCGTTGCCGACTACAAAACGCTTTGCGCTGTTCACCGGCAAGGCTCCGGGGCGAACTTGGTGTCCTGTTTTACGCATACCGCTTTCAGCCGGTGACGGTACTCTCTACAGCGTCGTTCGAGGACTTTTCCCCTTCATAGCCTTTGCTTATTTATTTTACTATTTTATCACCGTCACGCTCGTCCCGTCAAGCAGGAGCGTGATGGTTCCGTCCAAATCCGTGCGATACACCGTGATGCCGCGCTCTTTTAGGCGATCCAGCAGTGAAATATGCGGATGGCCGTAGCTGTTGTTTTGTCCGACGCAGATGACGGCAATGGCCGGAGAAACCTTGCTGAGAAACTTTTCAAACGTTGCGTCCCGCGCGCCGTGGTGGGCAACCTTGAGTACGTCCGCGCGGAAATAATGATCCGGCTGCGCTTTGAGCGCGAGCGTTTCGGAGAGCTCCGTCGCGTCGCCCGTGAGCAGTACTGCGGTGTTGCCGTAGGAGACGCGGATGATATAGCTCGTGTCGTTGAAATCTTTATAGATCGTGTCATAGGGCGAAAGCACGCGCACCTCGACCGCGTCGTCCCAGGATATCATCGTATTAACCCCGGCAAGTGGTTGATGCACCCTTGCCTGACTCTCGCCAAGTGCGTCTAGCAGACGAAAGTAAGTTTCGCTCGCGGCATCAAACGGCGGATAGTAAAAGTCTCCCACGGGGTATGTGTCCACAATAGAAATCAACCCGCCAATGTGATCCGCATGCAGGTGTGAAGCGATGACAACGTCTATTCCGACGATGCCAAGCCTTGAGAGATAATCGTCAATCACGGCAAACGAGCTTTCGGGGCCGCCGTCCACCAGCATAGTCTTGCCGGAAGGCGCGCGGAGGAAGATGCTGTCTCCCTGTCCCACGTCGAGAAACGAAACCAGCAGGCCGGCATCTACAGACGGCGTCTGCGCGACGATCGACTCCGACGTTTCATCGGGCAATAGGGCTGCAATCGCGGTTGAAAGAGCGGGGGAGGACGATGAAACAGACGCAACGCCCGGTTGACCCGCGAGCTGTTGATGCAGCAGGGAGAAGAGTATGGAAAGAACCGCAAGCAAGAGCGTGATGAGCGAGGCGAGGATGATGCGCTCTTTGCGCCTGCTTGCGCGCTCCTCGGGCGTTTCTTCCTGATTCCAACCAAAACCCGATCCGGGCGGTTGCGGCGGTTGGTTTTGACCCGATTTTAAGTTGTTTTTCATAAACGGCATTTTATCATAATACACTTGCAAAAAACAGCGGCAGAAAGACAGAGATTTTTTGCGAATTATCAGCATTTCACAGAATGAAACAGAGAAAACGAATTCTTTTCCAAATAAAACACGAAAAAACAGCGGCAGAAAGACAGAGATTTTTACGATTTCTCAGCTTTTCTCAGAATGAAACAGAGAAAACGAATTCTTTTCCAAATAAAACACGAAAAATACAACAGAATTGCCGGAAAATGCATAATTTCTACTTGACAACACGTGTGTTCCGAAGTAATATTTATGTGTACTATAACGGATAGTACACTCATCCTCGCAAAGGAGGCAACGCGATGTTCCAAATCGACCGGTTCGGACGCACGCCGATCTATGAGCAAATCATCGAACAAACGCAACGGCTGATCGCTTCCGGCATCCTCAAGGAAGGCGACCAGCTGCCTTCCGTTCGCGCGCTCTCTCAGGAACTCTCGGTCAATCCCAACACCCTGCAAAAGGCGTATAGCGAACTTGAGCGGCGCGGCGTTTGCATCAGCGCGCCTGGAAACGGAAGATTTGTAACGGCCGATGCAGCGCGCCTCGTCGGGGAGGAACTGCAAGAACGTTTGCTAGAGATACGGCGCATCGCGCAGGAGCTTTGCGCGGCGGGCATGCCGGTTGAGCGCGTGCTCAAATCGGTCAACGCCGCTTATGGAAAGGATATAGAGCCATGATAAAGGCACGTAAACTGACAAAACGCTTTGGAAAAATTGAAGCGCTCGTCAACCTCAACTGCAACATTCCGCAAGGCTGCATCTACGGGCTCGTCGGCGCAAACGGCGCGGGGAAAAGCACGTTTTTGCGCCTCTGTAACGGCATCTATCAGCCGGACGAAGGGCATATCTCGATCAACGGCGGCGAGGTGTTCGACAATCCTTCTGTCAAAGAACATTGTGTCTTTGTGCCGGACGAGCTGTATTTTTTACCGCAGAGCAATTTAAACCGCATGTCGTATCTCTATGAGTCCATGTATCCGCGCTTCTCGATGGAGCGCTTTTACGAACTTGCCGCGGCGTTCAAGCTCGATCGCGCGCAGCAGCTTGGCACGTTTTCCAAGGGCATGCGGCGGCAGGCGGCGACCATTCTTGCTTTGTCGGCTATGACGGATTACGTGTTTTTTGACGAAACGTTTGACGGCCTGGATCCTGTCATGCGAAACCTCGTCAAGGGCATGCTCTACGACGATGTGTTAGAGCGCGGCTGCACCGCTGTGATCACGAGCCACAGTCTACGGGAGCTTGAGGATACCTGCGATCAACTCGCGCTGCTTTATCAGGGCGGAATCGTGTTTGAAAGCGACGTGCAGAACCTCAAGACCTCGCTCTTCAAGATGCAGGTCGCCTTTGCAGAGGAGTTTGATCAAACGCGATTCTCCACAATGGAGATTGTTTCATTCATCAAGCAGGGCAGCGTGGCGAATATGATCATCCGCGGGGACAGCGCGCGGGCAAAGAGCGCCATCGCTGCGCAGAATCCGCTGCTGCTGGAGATCCTTCCGCTGACGCTGGAGGAAGTGTTTCTTTATGAAATGGAGGCGCTTGGCTACTCATTTGAAGCGCCTGCACTGAAAGGAGGCGAACGCGTATGAAACCGTATTTAGAGTCTGTGCGCAGGTTGACACGCGTGGGTCTGATTCTTTTTGCGCTGAGCGTGATTGCCAGCGCGGTTGTTTCGATACAGTATTGCACAGCCTTGTATCATAGCAATGTGCCGGGCATGACGCGCATGTTTTCCCCGCTGATCGCATTCATCTACCTCGGTGGCGTGGTGCTGGCTATGGACGGTTTTTCCTTCCTCAACAAGCGCGCTGAGAGCGACTTTTACCATAGCCTGCCCGTCTCACGCAAAAAGCTCTTTTGGGCGATTACGCTTGCGGCGCTGACCTGGATCGCTGCGACGGTATTGGGCAGCGTGCTGATTACCGTCATTGTCTTTACGATGACCAGGACGCCGTTTGTGCAGCTGTATGCGCTGATTGCCGTGCGATTTTTCACGGTCGGTGCAATGATGGTATTTGCGGCCTGCGCGATCGCCATGAGCCTGACCGGCACCACGATTACAGGGCTGGGATTAACCGTGCTGGTGTTTGGCCTGCTGCGGTTTATGCAGTTTTCTGTTGCGCGCGGCATCGTTGCAAACACGCAGATCATCAGCTGGCTGGATCTGCCGTGGTATCTTACGCCGGTGACGAATATCGCCACGGGTCAAATCGCGCAGCTGATGCGCCCGATGCTGCGGCAAACGCTCTATTCTCCGCTCAATATACTCTACTCTGCTGGCGTTGCGGCGGCGCAGCTGGTTCTGGCGCGCGCGCTGTTTACGCGCAGGCAGTCCGAGCTTGCGGAGCGCGGCGCAAAGAACGCGACGATGCAAACCGCGTTTGCATGCGCTGCCGTGATTCCGGTCGTGATGCTGTTCTCCTCCGGTATCATCATACAGCGCAATCTGAGCATTCCGATCGTGATCGGCATCGCTATTGGCATCTATCTGATCTATCAGATCGTTGTGCTGCGAACGGCAAAGAAGGTATTGCTTTCGCTCCCATGGCTGCTCATACCGCTTGCGATCGGCTTTGCCGGATATTTCGGCACGATCGGCGCCGCCAACGTCATGCAAAACGACGTGCCGGACACGCAGGATGTCGCATATATTCAGTTTGGCGGCGAAAGCCGTGGGTCCGAGGCGATCACCTATCAGCAATATATGGTCTCCAAGGTGCGCTTTACCGAAGAGGATCTCCTGCAATATGCGGTCGAGACGCTGCGGGACAACATCGCCACCATCCGGCGCTCTGGTTATATCAACTACCCATATGACGAGCAGACAGGCTATTTGCTCGTCTCGCAGCCGGTGACGTTTGTGCTCAACAGCGGCAGAAGGATCAGCCGCGTGATCACCTTTGTAAATAAGAATGCGCTCTTGCGCTATTGCGAACAAAACGGCGATTTTTACGCTGCGGTTCGCTCGCTGCCGCCGAGGGATGCCGTGTGCTATCTTCAGGGGGACGGCCCGTATCAAGGCGGTTTTCTCGACAACAAGCAAATACTCGCTGCCTATCACGAAGAGCTGCCGACGACGGATTTCACCGCAAGCGACTCCTATCGCTACTATGACCCGTTTGCGCAGTACAACGTAGACGCAGAGCAGACATTTGGTTCCCTATCGGTCTCGGGTTATGTCGGCATGACGCGTTTTTGGGACTATTACAACATTCGCGTTTCAATGCCTAGAAGCGCTTCTGCATGGATGCGCTACCAAAACGAACGCAGCATAGGCGAATATCTTCCGCTCATGCAGCAAATGCTCGAAAAATCTTCGACGCTCACGGACAGCTCGGACTATTTCAGCATCGGTATGATGTTTTACAACGTGCCGATGTCGGATGGCTCAAAGCAGGCGGTTTCGTTCTATTACGACCGGTCGGCTTTCGATTCCGCGGTCGAGATGAAAGACCGGCTGCATCCGGCGCTGGTCGAGCTCGCCGAGATCATGCAAAGAAGCAAGCCCACCACCAACCCGAACGACTTTTGCGTATTTACCAACTGGAGCGGCAGGGTGCATAAGGCGGATGGAACCCTATATGGAGAGGAAATTCTCCTGCAGCAGCTGGCCTCGCGCGGAGACGGTACGTTTGTTTCGGGCGGCAGCGTCTTTTATGTCAGCAACGGCAACGTGATCTATGGCGGCATGGGCGGAATGATTACCGCGTATAATCCCTGCTATCGCGCGTTCTCCGAGGCGGATCAGGCGCGTGTCATCGAGATTTTACAGCAGTGGAAGTCCGTACAGGATGAGTATAACTACAACGCCTACGGCAACGCACAGGATAACGCGCTATATATTGGCGAATTATCCGCCGTCGCAACACCGACGCCTGCGCCTGCGAATTAATTGGCAAACCATGGCTTCACGCCGCCGCGCAAACAGTCGCGGCGGCGTTTTTGCGCGAGAAGCTTGTGCTGTGGTATAATCAAAATTGTCGCAAAAACGGGATGAGAAAGCGGAGGGTGCAATATGGGACAAAAGAAGCGATGCTCCTGGGTCAAGGAAGATAGCGCGCTCTACTGCGTCTATCACGATGTCGAGTGGGGAACCCCGATCCGCGATGATCAAGCGATGTACGCCCTGTTTTTGCTGGAGTTATTCCAGGCGGGGCTGTCATGGATCACGCTGCTGAAAAAGCGGGAGGCGTTTTCCGCCGCGTTCGACGATTTTGATGCAAAGAAAATCGCGGCATATGATGAAGAGAAGATTGCATTGCTCATGCAGGACGCAGGCATCATCCGCAGCCGCGGCAAAATCGAGGCCGCGATTTCAAACGCGAACATCGTGCTCTCGCTCCGAGAAGAATTCGGCTCGTTTTGCAACTATCTTTGGCATTTTTCCGGCGGGAAAGTGGTACTCAGCCCCGATGAACAGCCCCGCACGACCAGCCCGCTCTCTGATCGAATATCGGCGGATATGAAGCGGCGCGGCATGCGGTATGCCGGCTCTGTGACGATTCACTCGTTTCTGCAGGCGGCGGGGCTCGTCAATGAACACGAAACCGACTGTTTTCGTTATGACGAGCTGAAGCGGGAAACCGGTCAAGAGCAGATCATTCGCGAATGAAGCGGGTGAAACGTGACCGGATCATCATTTGAGGAGACTGAAACGTTGGAAGAAATCGTTTGGACAGACGCGCACATCCGCTGGATGAGCGATGCGTCGAAAAAAAGCAAGTTTTATTATTGGATTGCAGAGCACATTTCAGCTTATCTTCCGCCTTCGGCAAGAGTGTTCAATGCGGGCGGAGGGCTGGGCGATCTTGCCATCTGGCTGTCGTATCACGTCGAGCAGGTGACCGTGATCGAAAACGACCCGAAAGCGGTCGCCGCGTTTCGCGCGCGCTGCCCGCACAACGTGGTTGCGATTTTGGGTGACGTGCGCACCTACTCGCCGGACAAGCTCTACGACGCGCTGGTGCTCTACGATATCGGCGGCGCGGAGCAGGTGCTGCCGGTGGTTCGCGAGCTTTCGCGCGCAAAGACATTTGTGCTGCTCAGCCGCGAATCGGCCGAGGGCGAGGCGGCGATTCAAAAAATGACAGATTCGCTCAAGAGCGCGGGGGTACCGTTTGCCTATGAGCCGTTTGAACAGGAGCAGGTGCAGCCGTTTCGCTCCCGCGAGGATGCAAAGTCGTATCTCCTCTTTGCCTGGAATCGCCTGCTGACGGAGGAGGAACTCGATGCGCTGCTGGAGGATTCAGACGACGCGGTGTTTCCCTATTCGTTTGTCGAGCAAAAGAAACTCGGCCTGATCGTCTTCGATGCGGCAAATCCCGCGCTGAAAAAGGCGATCGTATAAGCGAAGATTTTATACTCAACAGTGGAGCAAGCTCATGGAACGATTGTTGCTGGACGCAATTGCAGGTGAACTACGCGCGGGGAAGCGCTGCATGCTCGCTACCATTATAGCGCGTCGCGGCAGTGCGCCGCGCGGCGTCGGAACAAGTATGCTTGTGTCTCTTGCAGGGGAACAGACAGGCACGGTAGGCGGTGGCTTGCTGGAGCACCACGTCAAGCTGGACGCGCTTGCGCTGCTGGAAAAGTGTGCGTGCGCCGTGCGTGAGTATGAGATTCATGCCGACGATAAAATGGCACATTCCGGCGGCGTGACCATACTTTTTCGTCCGCTTGCGGGAGAAACTGGGCTAGCGCTTGCGCAAAAGATTCGTCATGCGTTTGATTCCGAAAGCGAAGCGTATCTGGTCTGCCAGATTCTCGAGGGTTGCGCTAGAGAGACCACGGTACTTGCCCCGGAAGCGCTTTGCTCTTTTTGCGATCTTTCCTGCGCGCCGGAGCAGCCGCTGGTCACGCAGGGCGAACCGCGCTGGCTCATCGAGCCGCTGATGCCCGCGCCGCGCGTGATTCTCTTTGGCGGCGGACATGTTGCGCAGTGCATGGCGCGTCAGCTGGACTTGCTGGACTACCGCACGTGGGTGGTGGAGGACCGGGAAGCGTTTGCAGTACAATCGTTGTTTCCCACGGCAGAGCGCGTGATCTTTTGCGACTATGACCGATCACAAGAGAAGCTGACGTTTACCAAGCGGGATCATGCAATCGTCATGTCGCGCGGGCATGAGACGGACTATCAGATATTGCGCTGGCTGTTGCGCACGGAGGCGGATTACATCGGCTGCATCGGCAGCAGGAAGAAAATCGCGCTACTGAAAGAAAAGCTCCTGGCAAGCGGATTGAGTGAACAGCAGATCGGGCGCTTACATGCGCCGATCGGGCTCGATATCCGCGCGCAAACGCCTGCAGAGATCGCGGTCAGCGTCGCGGCGGAGCTGATTGGCTATTGCGCCTGCAAAAAGTGACGCAATTAAAGCGCAAAAAATGAGCGCCCGGACGAT
>DNFZ01000143.1 GCA_003486785.1 Clostridiales bacterium
CAGCTGTGGTCAACGAGCTGATTCAGAACGGGTTCTACGACGGCTCGGCTATGACCGTGCTTGGCGTACCGATGGCAGAGGCGGTTAAGAATGCAGCGATCCTCAATAAGAACGTCATTCGCTCCTGCAAGGAGCCGTACTCGCTGACCGGCGGCATACAGATCCTAAAAGGCAACATTGCTCCCGACGGCTCCGTCGTCAAGCGCGCGGCAGTGCTTGAGAGCATGATGCGCCACAGCGGGCCGGCAAAGGTGTTTGAGTCCGAAGAACAGGCCATTCAAGCGATCTATGCCATGCAGATTCAGGCAGGGGACGTGGTCGTCATCCGCTACGNNGCGGCCCGGGCATGCGCGAAATGCTAGGGCCCACATCTGCCATCGCCGGCATGGGGCTGGATACGACGGTCGCACTCATCACAGACGGGCGCTTCTCCGGCGCATCCCGCGGCGCTGCCATCGGCCATGTTTCGCCGGAGGCTGCGCGCGGCGGCAACATCGCGCTTATCCAAAACGGCGATATGATCGACATCGACATCCCGGCCGGTACGCTCAATGTGCGACTTAGCAGCGAGGAGCTGGAAGTACGCAGAAAGCTCTGGCAGGCACCCGAGCCGAAGATCAAGAAAGGATATCTCGCTCGCTATGAGCGCACGGTGTCCTCAGCTTCGGAAGGCGCTGTTGTAAAGTAGACATAAAGCAAAAAGAAAAGGGGTTATCGATGAAACAGATTCAAATTTTTGATACCACCTTGCGGGATGGCGAACAGTCCCCCGGGTGTAGCATGAATATAAAAGAGAAGATCGAAATGGCGCGCCAGCTCGAAGCGCTGGGCGTCAACGTGATCGAAGCAGGCTTTGCAGCGGCATCCCAGGGCGACTTCAACGCCGTCCGCGCCGTTGCAAAGGAGCTGCAAAAAACACGCATCACCAGCCTCTCCCGCGCGCTGACGAAGGATATCGATAGCACATGGGAAGCCATCCGTTACGCAAAGTATCCCCGCATCCATCTCTTTATCGCAACATCGGATATCCACATGGAGTACAAGCTAAAGAAGACGCGTGCGGAGGTTTTGGAGCAGACAGCCGAAATGGTTCGTTATGCGAAGAAATACTGCGAGGATATCGAGTTTTCCGCCGAAGACGCAACGAGGAGTGATCCGGACTTTCTGGCGCAAGTATGCGAGGTAGCAATCGCGGAGGGCGCAACCGTGCTCAACATCCCGGATACGGTTGGCTACACCTCGCCGGAAGAATATGGCAATCTCTTTCGCTTCCTGCGCGGCTCTGTCAAAGGCGCGGCTAACGTGCAGTTTTCTTCACATTGCCACGATGATCTTGGCCTCGCGGTGGCGAACGCGCTCGCGGCGATCAAGGCAGGCGCAGAGCAGGTGGAGTGCACGATCAACGGCATCGGCGAGCGCGCGGGCAACACCGCGCTGGAAGAGATCGTTATGAATCTCAAGACCCGCTCGGATTATTACGGTGCGGATACGAGCGTAGCTACGACCCAGATCTACAAGGCGAGCCGCCTGCTTTCAACGATTACAGGCGTTAAGGTGCAGCCAAACAAAGCCATCGTCGGCGAAAACGCATTTGCGCACGAGAGCGGCATCCATCAGCACGGCATGCTCGCAAACAAGCAGACCTATGAGATCATGAGTCCGGAGTCGGTTGGGCTTACCACCAATAAGATGGTGCTCGGCAAGCACTCCGGCAGGCATGCGTTTAACGATCGCATCAAGGAGCTGGGATACAACGTAGATCTGGATATGATCAACACGCTGTTCAAGCGCTTTAAGGACTTGGCGGACAAGAAGAAAACCGTCAGCGATAGAGACATCGAGGCGCTTGTGCGCAGCATACTTGCGCAGGAGATACCCAAGAGCTTTGCTCTGGAGCGCTATGTCATAAACTCCGGCAATACGATTACGCCGACCTCGAGCATCGCGCTCACGGGCGTAGACGGCGCTCGCTCGGAAAAGGTGGCGATCGGCTTTGGTCCCGTGGACGCTTCGTTTAACGCCATCAATAAAATCGTCGGGCGCGCGGTCAAGCTGGAAGAATACTCCATCGGCGCCGTGACGGAAGGCCGCGATGCACAGGGCGAGGTCAGCGTGAAAATCACGAGCGAAGGCGCGACCGCCAAAGGCTATGGGTTGAGTACGGACGTGATTGAGGCAAGTATCCTTGCCTATATCAACGCGATCAATAATCTCATCTATGAGACCAAGCGGGAAGAACAGTAGACAAGTTTATCACGCAGTAGGCGATTTTATGGTTATCATCAGACAACGCGGGAGGAACAATAGCAAAATATGGGAATGACAATGACGCAAAAGATACTGGCAAGCCACGCTGGGCTTAGCCAAGTCAGCGCGGGACAGCTGATCCGCGCAAAGGTCGATCTCGTGCTCGGCAACGACATCACGTCGCCCGTCGCGATCATCGAGTTTGAAAAAGCGGGGATTACGAGCGTATTTGATCGCGACAAGATCGCGCTGGTGATGGATCACTTCACGCCAAACAAGGACATCAAAGCGGCGGAGCAGTGCAAAACCGTTCGTGAATTTGCCAAGAAGCACCAGATCACCAACTTCTTCGACGTCGGCAAGGTCGGCGTTGAGCATGCGCTTTTGCCGGAGATGGGGCTTGTCAAGCCTGGCGATCTGATCATCGGCGCGGACTCGCACACCTGCACCTATGGCGCGCTGGGCGCCTTCTCCACCGGCGTCGGCAGCACCGACCTCGCCGCGGCGATGGCGCTGGGCG
>DNFZ01000056.1 GCA_003486785.1 Clostridiales bacterium
GTATAGAGAACCGCGTGGTGCTCCACAGCGGAGGTGATGACGTGCTTGCCCTTTTTCTTGTTGGCGGACACCGCGCCGCGCAGAGCCATATTGTCGCTCTCCGACCCGCCGCCGGTGAAAACGATCTCGTCCGGCTTCGCGCCGATCACGGCCGCAACGTCTTTACGAGCCTGATCGAGCAGCTGCTCCGCCTCGCGCGCATACTCGTGCAGGCTGGAGGGGTTTCCGTAATAGATGGTAAAGGCGGGAATCATCGCGTCTACGACTTCCTGACGAACCATGGTCGTTGCTGCGTTATCGAGATATACCTTCATACACATATCCTCTTTATTTGAAGTTTTATATGCTCATTCACAAATATTCTTGCAGGGGATGCCGCGCGCTTTTTGCTGCACATAGTCGTCTGCCAGTTCGCGGACGGTTGTGCGCTCCAGCACGTCGTTGATGCGCGTTTGCAGCTTGAGAAACAGCGGGCGCGCAGAGCAGGAGCAGGCGCTCGTGCAGTTATGGCGGAGCGTACCCACGCAATCTACAATCGCGGTCGAGCCTTCGAGCAGGTTCAGCACGCGCTGAACGCTCAGCTCGGCCGGATCGCATGTGAGCTCGTATCCACCCTGCGCCCCGCGGATGGTGTTCACCACCCCGCCCTTTTTGAGTTCACGCAGCAGCTGCTCCAGATACCCTTCGGAAATCCCCTGTGAGCCAGCCAAAACAGGAAGAGAGACCGGCCCTGTGCCATAGGTTATGGCAAGGTCGATCACCGCCTTGAGTCCGTATCTGCTGCGCGTGGAGAGTTTCATGGCATTCCTTTCCGGAAAAATGCTGCGTTTCCGCAATCATCGCTGGCGCACTTAGGCAAGCGTTTTTTGGCATCACCAATCCCTAGTAAATTGGTTGTCTTACTTGGATAGAATAGCATTTCACTAGGCTATTGTCAAGCATGCCCCAACCTGTTTCGTGAAATAAAAATCGATTGCGGAGCTACTTTTTGGGTGCTTCTATCATCATCCATTCGGCGCATATGGATTCCTATTGTCATCGCGCTATGATATACTGATAAAAATGAACCCAAATGGATCATCCTCTTTTTGAACAGGATGGCGGCTTTCGGATTATTTATCGCAATTGCATCGAAAGGAACGAACCGATTATGGAAGACTCGCGTGCGCCGCGCTCTCTAGAACCCGTTGAACAGGTCTCGGAATCAAAAAAGACCGAAACGTTTGATTCCATCGATTACCTTCGCGAGCTCTTTTTAAACTCAGAAGAGCAAAGAAGCCTTGAGCGCAAGAAGATCAAACTCATGCGCATATGCGTCGCTCTGCTTTCAGTCGTTGCGTTTGTCGTGTTTGTCAGCGCGGCGATTCTCGTGCCTATGCTTGCCACCACGGCTTCCGAGGCGAACAAGGCGCTTGTGAGCATACAGCAGGTCGATGTCGAAAAAATCACGACCAATATCGATGCGCTGACCATACAGGCAAACGAGACTTTTGCGACGGTTGGCGAAGCGGTGCAGGTGCTCAACGCGCTCGACATGAAGTCTCTAAACGACACCGTCTCCGAGCTGAAAACAGGAGTAGAATCTTTCTCCAAGCTCGATGTGGAAACGCTCAACACCGCGATTGCCAACTTAAACGCCACGGTTGAGCCGCTGGCGAGGTTTTTCGGAAAGCGCTAATCTCGGTTGAATGCGGGCATTCGTGCCCGCTTTTTTGCGTTTTGACTCTCATTTCAACCGCTACAATTTTGGACAGGCAAAAGGAGAACATACGCCGATATGGCTGAACTACTATCCATTCTTTATGTTGCCGCATTCGCTGCTTCGGGCATTGGCATCAGCCGGGCGGTTTTCTTTCGTGAGAAGCCACTCGTTCGCATTTGGCTTGGCTTGACGGCAGGCCTGGCGATGCTGCTCTGGTTTCCCGCGCTGTTTTCGTTTGCGCTGGGGTTCTACCTGCCCGCGCAGCTGCTGGGGCTTCTGCTGGCGTGCTTATTGGGCGCTGCGGGCTTCTTCTTTTCGCGAAAGCGCTCGCTGAGCATTTCGCCCTGGCGTGCGGAGTTGCCGTTCTTCATCGCGGGCGGCGCCCTGCTCGCCATCTGCCTTGTGCTGCTCTCGTCGCATACCATCGTGCCGCGCGACGGCGCGCTCTATGTTGGGCAGTCCACGTATGGCGATCTGGCCATGCACCTTGGCTTTATCTCCAGCATCGCAACGCAGGGTACATTTCCGCCGATGTACTCCATCTGTCCGGATCAGGCGGTGAACTATCCGTTTTTATGCGAGAGCATCGGCGCTACGATCTATCTCTTTGGCACGAGCCTACGCTTTGCGACTATGCTGACGGCAAGCTATGCGATGCTGCTCGTGATCTCCGGCGTATATTGCTTCTTTCAGGAATGGCTGGGCGAGTCGCGCAAATCCGTGTTTGCCATGCTGCTGTTTTTCATCGGCGGCGGGTTCGGGTTTTGGTACTTCTTCGACCTGCTCAAAGACAACCCCGAAAATCTCACGCGCCTCTTCACCGCATTCTACGAAACACCGACCAACTTTGTTTCATACGGGCTTCGATGGGTCAACCCGATTGCGGATATGATGATTCCGCAGCGTGCGCTGCTCTTTGGCTGGGCGCTGCTCTTCCCGTGTCTTTTCTTGCTGCATCGCGCGGCGATCAAGCGCGACGAAAGCGCCTTTGTTCCGCTTGGCGTGCTTGCGGGCGCGCTGCCGCTTGTGCACACGCATTCTTTTCTCGCGCTTGGCATCGTCAGCGGGTTTTATTTGATGCGTTCGTTCGCGAGAAACGAGGGCAAAACGCAGTGGCTCGGCTTTGCGAAATATCTAGGCATCGTATTGCTGCTGGCTTTGCCGCAGCTGCTGCTCTTCACGTTCAGACAGTCCGGCGGGTTTTTGAAGTTTCATTTCAACTGGGCGAATGCGTCCGACAACTTCTTCTGGTTCTATATCAAGAACTTCGGGCTTATCGCGCTGCTCGCTCCCGTTGCGTTTCTCGCTGCCAATCGCGAGGACAAGGGTGTGGTCGGCGGTGCGGTGCTGATCTGGCTCGTCGCGGAGTTGATCCAGTTTCAGCCAAACCCCTATGATAACAACAAGCTACTCTTTGTCGCGTTTGCATATGCCTGCGGTTTAGTCGGCGGCTGGTTGTTCGACGCAAGAGATCGCCTTGCGCGCGGAGCCGCACGAAACCGCCTGAGCGTCGCGCTGCTATCGGCGATGGTTTGCGCAATGCTCTTTCTTTCCGGCGCGCTAACGCTCGGGCGCGAGTATGTCTCCGAGTATCAGCTGATCGATCGGGATCAGGTTGCAGCGGCGGACTATGTAAAAGAAAACGCTGAACCCGAAGCGACGTTCTTGACCTACAACAACCACAACAACTGCATCGCCGCGTTGACGGGGCGAAACATCGTCTGCGGCTCAGGGTCTTATCTATACTTCCACGGTGTGGAATACTCCGCGCGCGAGCGCGCGCTGCCGCTACTCTATGAGTTGCCGGAGGTGTATTTCGACACGCTGGCGGAGCAATACGATATCGACTATGTCTTCATCGGCTCCAGCGAGTTGGCGAACTATTCCGTCGATCTGGGCTATTTCTCACAAAATTTCGAAGTCTTTTACCAAAACGCCACCGTGACGATCTATCGCGTGAAGTGATCTGCGCTCATGCGATGCGCTGCCTGGATGCTATCCCGGCAGCGCTTTTTCATGCGATATTTTTTCGATATTATACTATTCAAGCGCGGCGGCTGATCTATTCGTTCACTCCAACCCCATCATCAGGCGATAGACGGGCTGAAGCAAGTGAAATCCTTCTATAATCTCGTCCACAATCTCCGGTGAAAGCGTTTTTATCTGGTTTGGCGAGGAGAAGCAAAAAGACAACCCTTTGCGATTGAGAAACGGTAGCAGGCCCTCCGGTGCATCGGCAATCTTCGGGCGTTTAAACGCGTCCCCCATCACCTCGTATCGCTCTTTGAAAGCAGGTGCGTTTACCAGCGCAAGAAACTCGTCTGCCCTTGCGAGCAACCGCGGCCGGATCTCACGCATCAGCGCCGGGTTCGCGCCATACATACCCATTCCGTAGCCATAGCCTTCCCGCTCAAACTCCGCATATACCACCAGACTTTCGCTGAGCATGCCGCCGGGGCGGCGAAACGCAAGCCAGGCATGATCACGAAACAAGGTTTTGTCGCGCGAGAAACGCGTATCCCGTCGGATGCGAGAAACAACGGTGGAGGGGCGAACATTGAAAGCCGCATCGATCTGCTGCGCGGCAGGCGTGAGCGTGAGCGCGAGCTCTTTGAGCGGCTCATAGACATGACTGCGATAGCGCTCTTTATTCGCTTCATAGAAAGACAACTCGTTGTTGAACGCAATCTCCCAAAAGAACGAATACATGTCTTGGTTGAGTCCTTCAAACACAGCAGTTTTCACTCCTCATCGTCCGCGCTGTATCGCCCGCTTTTCTGAATGCGCGTAACAGGGCTTTTCCGCGCCGTCTGCGGCTTTGGCTGCTTTTTGTAGTCAAATACGCGCGGCGTGCTCGCCCGCGGCTGCCCCGGCTCCGGCACAAAGGGCTTCACATCCTCGCTTACCGGACGGTAAGCCGCGCTGCTCTGCGCCTGCGTGTAGCGCGTGCGCGCCGTCTCCACCAGTCGCTGCGCCAGCTCTTCCGCATGCGGCGTTTCCGCTTGCGTCGGCTCCGGCTGCGGCGGTGGAGCGAAAACCACAGGCGGCTGCTCGGCGGGTCTCGCCTTCGGCGCGGGTAGGCGGATGGGTTCCTCCGGTATAAACGGCTCTTCATCCCTCACGGCAAACATCCGCTTGGTATAGCTGATCTCGTCCGAATCCGGCTCGTCGTGATACGCATAGGTTCTAGCGTGAGATGCGTATGGATCCTGTGAATAGTCGTCAAACCCAGTGTCGAAATAGCGCTGCGGCGTTCGGGAGCGTTCCATCGCCGTGAGCACTACCAAGATGACGAGCGAGAGCACCATCAGTACGCCGAGAATGATCAGAATCCTCGAAATGCCATCGCTGATGCCGCCGAAGATAGAAAAGCTTCCGCCACCAACTGGTTCAGGCGTCGCCGTCGCCTCCGGCGCAGCTTCGGTGCCGTAGGCAATCGGCATTTCGCAGCTGTCCAGCAGTCGATTGGTTCCCGTCGGATCATGTCCTCTTACCGTGATGCTGAGATTGCGCGGCGAGCCGAGCTTCAGTTCCAGATCAAACGACGTTTGGCCGATCGGCAACACTTCAAAATCTTCGAGCAGGCCGAGCATGGTCTCCGTGACTTTTACGCTCGTGAGCTCCACGGAGCTGTGGTTGATGATGATGATGCGCGCGCTGACCGTACCGGAGTCCCGCGTCCAGGGCGTGATGGTCTCCGCACGGACGGTGACATTGATCTGCGATTCGTCTACATAGGGATACACCTCATAGATGTCTTCCGGCGTAAGACTATAAGGCTGCGAAAACGGGTCTGTGCCCGTGAGCAGAAACTGGACTTTACGAAGCGGCTCCGTCATCAGCGGGACCACCACATATGAGAGGCTCCTGCTCTCGCCGGGCGCAAGATTGAAGGGCGCGTCGTTCACCGGGTTGCCGCGCTCATCCGAGATAGAAATGCGACTGATGGCCTGCGTGCCGCTGTTGACCACATCCAAGGTAAACGTAACACCGCTTGAGGTTGGCGTGCCCATCTGCACGCGCATATCGAGCTGTATGCGCACCATGACCAGCTCCAGCGGGTCAAGCGAGGAAAACGTCTTCGCTTTTCCGTTGACGGTGTAGGTGACAACCGGTGCGCTCGTAACGCTCTCATCGCCCATCACATAAGGAAAATCATACGATGTTGCGCGGCTTGCGCGCAGTGTTTCGTCCTGAAAGATTGGCAAGTCGCTGATGTTTTCATCGATCAGCGTAATATTCGTCATGTCAAACTTCGTCGTGTTTTTGATGGTATATGTGATAGTCACCTTTTCGCCGGGCTTCGCGTTGGTTTTATCTGCCGTGCGCGTGACTGTAATGATGGGATTCTCCGCCTGCGCGATGGTATACTGCGCTTCTTGTCGCATCGGTTCGCCGTTTCGCGTCCACGTGAGTAAAAACGTGATCGGCTTGCCAAGCTGACTTTGCGAGACGTTCAGCGTCAGAGTGATATCCCTCGCGCTGCCGCTGGGTGGAATCTGCGCCCCGGACAAGATATTGTAAACCGTGCTGTTGTATGTGATTGCAACATCTGACATGGGGTAGGTCGAGTTGTAATTGGCGATTTCAAATGTGAATGTCACGGGGCCTGCGTCTGTCAGTTCGGTTGGGTTTGCGGTGATGTTGATGCGAGCCTCTTCCGCATGCGCCGTCGGGGTGAAAGCAAAAACAAACCCAAGCACAAGGA
>DNFZ01000149.1 GCA_003486785.1 Clostridiales bacterium
CATCTGCACGCGGATCTGGTGCGTGCGCCCCGTGAAAAGTTCGATTTCGAGCAGGCTTGCTTCGCCGTCGCTACTCAGCACGCGAAAGCTCAGCTCGCACCTTAGCGCGCCCGCGTCGCCTTCGCGGCAGAGGCGGACAAACGAATCGTCCGCATCCTTCTGTACCCAGTGGACGAGCTTTCCTTCGCTTTTCGGCATGCCTCGCGCGACGGCGTGATAGATCTTTCGTAATTCGTGCGTGTAGAAAAGCTGCTCGAACTTGGCGGCGGATTCTTCCGTCCGCGCGAAGAGCACAAGCCCTTGGGTGTTCGCGTCCAGACGATGCACGGGATAGACGCCCTCAAACAGCGACTCCAGCTCGCCCAGCAGCTCGCCCTCCGTCTCCACGCCCGCGTGCTTGTCCACGACGATGCAATCCTCGTCCAGATAGACCCCGCGGCAAACGGAGAACGCGGGCAAGAGCGCAATCTGCGGCACAAACGCGGCTTCCTCCCACGGCGGCGCGGAAAAAAACGTCATCGGCTCCTTCAGCGTCGGGTGCAGGAGTGTCAGCGCATATGCCCAGAGGCGAATCTGCTCGCCGACGGGCACGTTCGGCGCATACCGCTGGTCGCCATAGATCGGATAGCCCGCATGCGATAGCTGCACGCGAATCTGGTGGGGTCTTCCGGTATAGAGCTCGATATCGACCATCGCGGTCGTCTCCGCCTGCGCAAGCAGGGCATAGCTCAGGCGCGCTTCCTTCGCGCCATCGGTGCCCTTCGGTACCACGCGGGAGGAGAACGTCGTTTCGTCCTTGATCAGCCAGTCGGTCAGGCTTTCCTGCGGCTTCGGGTGACCCGAAACGATCGCGCAATAGCGCTTTTTCGCCTCGTGGCCTGCAAACTGGGCGGAGAGCCGAGTGGCGGCTTTGCTCGTTTTTGNNTCACGCCGCCGACCGGGCGGTCGAGCCGGTGCACCAGCCCCAGATACGCCTCGCCGGGCTTTTCGTATCTAGCGCGGATATATGCCTTCAGCAGCGTCAACAGGTCCTCGTCGCCGGAGCTATCCGCCTGCACAGGCAGGTTGACAGGCTTTTCGACCACGAGCAGGTGGTTGTCTTCGTATAGAATTCGGATGCCGCTGTCCGTGCGCTCGTTGCGCCGGAGCTTGGGCTGTGTGGTTTGCTCTTCCAAATGTTTTCGCTTTCTTCTCAGGATACTTGTCAGCGCTTCGGCGTCCAGCGTCCGCTCTCGCCGCAGGGCAAGAGGAGATTGTCCCGCTCGATGGGCAAGCCCACCTCGTCGGACATCACATCCCCTTCCGGCAGGGCGACGCGCAGAATGTTTTTCAGCACGCTGGCCGCTAGCCCCGTGGTGTAGCTGTTCACGAGGAAAAACGCGGGCGTGTCGCTCAGCAGCGCTGCGCAGTCTGCCACCAGCGCATAAAGGTCGGCTTCGATCTTCCAGAGCTCGCCCGTGGGCCCTCTGCCGTAGCTCGGCGGATCCATCAAGATGCCGTCATAGCGGCTGCCGCGCCGGAGCTCGCGCTTGACGAACTTTACGCAGTCGTCCACGATGTAGCGAATCGGCGCTTCTCCCAGCCCGCTTGCGGCGGCGTTGTCCTTTGCCCAGGCGACCATTCCCTTTGCCGCGTCCACATGCACCAACTCCGCGCCGGAGGCCGCGCAGGCGACGGTTGCGCCGCCCGTGTACGCAAAGAGGTTGAGCACCTTCGGTGCGCGCTTGTTCGTTTTATTCCAGAGGTTGAGTTCGCCGCGCATCCAGTCCCAGTTGACCGCCTGCTCGGGGAATAGACCCGTGTGCTTAAAGCCGGTCGGCCGCACGATAAACACGAGGTCGCGATACGCCACCTCCCACGCGTCGGGCAGCTGCTTCTTCTCTTCCCAGTGTCCGCCGCCTGTTTCGGAGCGGATGTAGACCGCGTCCGCTTTGTGCTCGTCCATCGGCCAAACGGCCTGCGGATCGGGACGCAGAAGGGTGATGCCCTTCCAGCGCTCAAGCTTCATGCCGTTGCCCGCGTCCAGCACACGAAAATCTTTCCAACCGTCTGCGATAAACATTTCGTTTTATCCTCCACGCGGCTTTCCTTGCCGCAGATCATCTGATCACTTCAATACTATAGTATACCGATTTTCTGCGTGTTCGGAAAGGACGGATTTACCGGCCTCTTATTTCATGCAACAGCCGTGTGCGTTTGTGTTGCGCCCGGTTGCGGTTTTCGATATACTCTTTGCCATGGATGGAAACTTGAGCGGGAGCATGAAGGGGAAGGTCATTATCGTGACGGGCGCAAATGCCGGCCTTGGCAAGGCGACCGCCGCGCAGTTGTCCGACCTTGGCGCAACGGTCGTGCTCGCCTGCCGTAGCAAAGCGCGCGGAGAGGCGGCGCTGAGCGAGCTCATGTGCGTCGACGGGCGCTGCTTTGACCTCATGCCGCTGGATCTATCGGATCTCGACAGCGTCCGCTCTTTTGCCGCGGCTTTTGCGGAAAAATACGGCCGACTCGACGCGCTGATCAACAATGCGGGCATATTAGGCCGCCATCGGGAGCTGACACGCCAGGGGTTTGAGCTGACGTTCTGCGTCAATTACCTCGGCGCGTTTCTTTTGACGATGCTGCTGCTTCCGCTGCTGGAGAAGAGCGGGCAGGGGCGCATCGTGATGATGGCCAGCGTCGCCCACGGCTGGGGAGACGTGCGCTTTGACGACCTGAACTTTACCCGCGGCTACAATCGCTTTGCCGCCTACGGGCACAGCAAGCTCTGCTGCCTGCTCTTTACCCGCGCGCTTGCCGAAAAGCTCCGCGCCCGCGGCAGCCGCGTCACGGTCAACGCCGTGCATCCCGGCATCGTCGCGACAGATATCGTGGTCAACCGCGCGAACGACCGCTTCCGCTGGGTTGCATCGTTGATGAAGGTTTTGTTCATGACCAGCGACGAGGGCGCAAAGACGAGCGTCTATCTGGCTTGCGAGAGCACGCTCGATCACGTCAGCGGGGAATACTTCTACCGCTGCAAGATCGAGCCTTCCAGCACGGAGAGTGAAAACCTCGCCAGCGCAAATCGGCTGTACGATGTGAGCCTGAAACTGTGCGGGCTGGATGATCCGCTGAAATCCTAACGTACTTCTAGTGAAATCAGATCTGAATCGGCTTCATTCCGTGCTATCTGCGAAAGTTTTTTGCGCAAGCACGCAACAATCCTCTGAACGGAAGATAACGCTGCAACCGCACAAGCTGGAATCAGATAAAAACAGGCGATATTCTTCATGTTCTCGAAGAGAAACGCCGATAAACAGATAGCGCCCGGAAAAAGGAAAACCATCGCGCCAAAACATCTTCCCATTCGATCGAAAACCCACACATTTTTGCAACTGTCATCTTTATTCAAAGCCCTTGAAGTGAGCCAAAATTCAAGAAACTTGCATGCCACGATCGATCTCTTCCCGCGCCAGGCCGTTGTTGGACAGATAGAGCGTGATGATACCGAAGACGGAATACAGGAGCATTCTTGATATGGCGGGAATGCTCGTCTCTTTTATGCTTCCTCTTTGGACAAACGGAATGAAATCGTCATAGTACGCCTTTTCAAGCGCAAGGGATTGCATGGCTCTTTCGTTGCGTGCATCCATCTCATGCATGTAGAAAAACCGGAAGATATTCGGGTTGTTGATGAAGAAATTCACCGGTTGTCTCATGCGTTCTTTCATGCGTTGAAGGGGATCCTCCGTTTCGACGGTTTGCGCTTCGCTATGCAACGAGATATCGCGAATCATGGACAGCTTTGTTTCCAACAGCAGCTCGTCTAAGTCGGTAAAATAGTGATAGAGCGTGGCGTAAGAGCAGCCGATCGCCTAGGCGATCCCTCTGGCCGCAACGCTTGATACGCCATGCTGAAAGATCATCGCTTTTGCCGCATAGTCAATTGCAAATTTTCATCAAAAGCCGCAATATCGCATCAAGAGGCGCAATATCGCCTCTTTTGTTGCCGCTCGCGAGGCAATCGTGATATGATAACAATTACCATTTACCATGCATATATATGCCGGAAGGAGAAAGCTTCAT
>DNFZ01000064.1 GCA_003486785.1 Clostridiales bacterium
CGCGGACGCGGCAGGTTTCCACGCGGTACGTGGATTTTTGCCCTGCTTGGTGTAATCGTCGTCCAAGCCGCAGTGATCGCGTTTATCTTTGGCTATGGGTACGTGGATGGCGCAAGCGAGGTGCGCTTTGAGCAAGTTGCCATTGCTCCGCCGGACTAAGCAAAAGCGAGCAATTGAGCCGAGCGATCTTTGTGCAGGGGAATACAGCTTCTCCTGCACATTCTTCTTTTTTGCATTCCTTCCCACATTATGTTACAATGCTTTTACGATTACTTGACGGAGTTCCTGCATGAGATTACTTATAAGCAATGATGACGGCGTGTTTTCCGGCGGCATTCGCGCACTGGCAAGCGAGCTGAGCCGGCATCACGAGATATTCGTTTCTGCACCGGATCGTGAGCGAAGCGCGGTTAGCCGCGCCATGACGCTCAACGAACCGCTGCGCGCCCACAAATCCCGAATCGAAGGGCTGCCCGACGTTCCGGCATATGCCGTGAGTGGTACGCCGGTGGATTGCATTCGCCTTGCGCTGGGCAATCTGTTTCCCGCGCCGGATGTCGTCGTCTCAGGCATCAACCACGGGCCGAATCTGGGCACGGATGTCCTCTACAGCGGCACGGTTGCGGCCGCGCACGAAGCAGCGCTGCTTGGCTATCAGGCAATTGCGATATCCTGTCTTTCCTATCTTGGAGAGCATATCGAAACCGCAGCGCGCATTGCGGCGTTTGCGGTGGAGTATGTCGCCATACATCCGCTTTCGTTCGGCACGGTGCTCAATATCAACGTGCCCGCAGTACCGTTTGCGTCGCTCAAGGGCGTGAAGGTCGCCCCGCTGGCCATCGAGCAGTATGCGCTGGAGTATGTCGAGCGCAAAGATCCGTTTGGCAGAACGTACTATTGGTGCCCACGTGGCTGCACCACATGCTCGGATGGGATGGATGTGGACGACCGCTGGGCGCGCGAAGGGTATGTTACCCTAACGCCAATCACCTATGACCTTACGCAGTATTCCCGCATGGGGGAGATGGACACGCACGATATCCGCTGGCTCGGCGAATCGCCCGCGCAGTAAGCGCACCAGATTATTTGGGGGGACAAGGGACTATGGACGCATTGTTTTCGATGATGGAAAAACTATATTCCACTTTTTCCAAGGGGCAGCGGCGCATCGCGGAATATATCTTCAATTCCTATGACGACGCTGCGTTCATGACCGCGGCGAAACTTGGCGAACGCGTCGGCGTTTCCGAGTCTACCGTGGTTCGCTTTGCCTATATGCTAGGGTTGGACGGATACCCCGCGCTGCAGGAAGCGCTGCAGGATCTGATTCGTCACAGGCTCACAAGCGTGCAGCGCATCCGTCTTGCGGCGAACATCCCGCAGCAGGATGTGCTCAAAACCGTACTTGCCTCCGATATGAACAACATTCGCGCAACCATTGAAATGATGGACAACGAGAGCTTCGATGGCGCAATCAACGCCATTCTCCGCGCGCGGCGCATCTATGTGCTCGGCATCCGCAGTGCAATGTCGCTGGCGCAGTTTTTAACGTATTATCTTGATTACGTATGCGATAACGTCATGTTCGTCAATGGCGCGGTGCAGGATATTCACGAGCGCATGCTTCGCGTGGATGCACAGGATGTCTGCTTTGGCATCAGCTTTCCGCGCTACAGCGCGCGCACGGTGGACGCGATGAAATATGCAAAATCCAAGGGCGCGACGCTGATAGCGCTGACCGATATGCCAACCTCGCCGGGCGCGCGCATCTCGGACTTCACGCTCTGTGCGCGCAGTGATATGGCTTCGTTTGCAGATTCGCTGGTCGCTCCCTTGTCGCTGATCAATGCCATTATCGTCGCCATCGGCCATGCGCGCAAAGACGAGGCGTATCAGCACCTCACGCAACTCGAAGAGGTCTGGCATGCCGAAGGCGTCTACCTTTCCGAAGCGGTAAAAGAGGAGCGTGCATGATCGTTTTCGTCATCGGCGGGGGGCCTGCCGGTATGTTTGCCGCAGCGAATGCCGCGCAAAACGGGCACCACGTAACGCTGTTTGAGCGCAATGAGAAACTCGGAAAAAAACTCTATATCACCGGCAAGGGCCGCTGCAACGTCACCAATGTCGCAGAACGGGATGCGTTTTTTGACCGCGTGCTCAGAAATCCGCGCTTTCTCTATAGTGCGTTTTCACATTTTGACAACAAAGCGCTTATGCAGCGCATTGAACATGCAGGCGTGCCGCTGAAAACTGAACGCGGCGGGCGCGTGTTTCCCGTCTCGGACAAGTCGAGTGACATCCTCCGTGCGTGCGAAAAGATCGTGCGTGATGCGGGGGTTACCGTCCGGCTCAATACGCGCGTAGACGAAGTGCTCACGCAGGACGGCGCGGTGCGCGGGATTCGCATTGGCGGGGAGACGCTCCCGTGCGACGCAATCGTCGTGGCAACCGGCGGGATCTCCTATCCGCAGACGGGTTCCACGGGAGATGGTTACGCATTTGCGCGCGCAACCGGACACATGGTAGAGGAGCCGACTGCCTCGCTGGTGCCGCTTGTGACGGAGGAAGACTGGCCGCGCGAACTTGCGGGAGTGACGCTCAAAAACGTTACACTCACTGCGGAAAAGAAAAACAAATTTGTCTTCTCGGAGCTGGGTGAGATGCTGTTTGCGCATTTCGGCATTTCCGGCCCCTTGGTTCTTTCGCTCTCCGGCGTAATCGCCGGACAGCCTGCGGGCACCCGCCTTGCTATCGACCTCAAGCCTGCGCTCACCCGCGAGCAGCTGGACGCAAGGCTCCTGCGGGATCTGCAGGAGGGCGCGCGTCAGCAGGTCAAAACCGCGCTGCATGCGCTTTTGCCGCAGCGTTTGCTGGAAATCGTGCTGGAGCTTTCTAAGATCGACGGCTCGCTTCCGGTGGGTCAGCTCAACAAAGCCATGCGCCTTCGCCTCGTGGAGACGCTCAAAGCTCTGCCTTTGACCGTCAGCGGCGCGCGCGGGCTCAACGAGGCGGTGGTCACGCGCGGCGGCGTGACCGTGAAGGATGTCAACGCCTCCACCATGGAGAGCAAGCGCGTCAAGGGTCTGTTTTTTGCGGGCGAAGTGCTCGATCTCGACGCGACGACGGGCGGATATAACCTCCAGATCGCGTGGTCAACCGGTGCGTTGGCAGGCGACAGCATTTTTTAGCAAGCGAATGCATGGCTTTTGTAACAGGCGTAAACACAGTATTTCATAACAGGCGGTAGCATGGCATGACAGAACACCTCAATATCGCGATCGACGGGCCATCCGGCGCGGGAAAATCCACGCTGGCAAAAGCCGTTGCAAGCGCGCTCAATATCCGCTATCTCGATACAGGGTCGATGTATCGCGCCATGGCGCTTTTTGCCGCGCGGCGCGGCGTCGCCGTTACGGATGAGGCTGGGCTTCGCGCGATTCTCGACGATGCGGACATCCGCGTTTGCTACGATGCCCGCGGCCAGCGCGTGCTGCTTTGCGGCGAGGATGTAACAGATATTCTGCGCACGCAGGAGCTCGCCATGGGCGCCTCAACGGTCAGCGCGCATCCTTGCGTGCGAGAGAAGCTAGCCGAGCTTCAGCGCGAGGTCGGGCGCAACTACGATGTGGTTATGGACGGGCGGGATATCACCACAAACGTGCTGCCGCACACCAAATATAAGTTTTTTGTAACCGCCTCGCCGGAGGTGCGCGCCGAGCGTCGCTTGAAGGAGCTGCGCGTGCGCGGCGACACGGAGGAGACGTTTGAGCAGGTGCTCTCGGACATCAGGCTGCGCGACCACAACGACAGCACCCGCGCCTATATGCCGCTAAGGCAGACAGACGACGCGGTGAAAATCGATACAAGCGACATGACCATTCAAGAGGCGCTTGCCATGCTGCTTGGCGCGATTGCAGACAAAAAAGACCGCTAGCGGGCAACGAAAGCGACCCGAAAGCCACCGGTTTGCCGGAACCATGAAGAGACGCTTGCCATGCTGCTTGGCGCGATCGCAGAACAGCAGGATCGATAGCAGGCTTCATCAACAAACACAACGCCGGTTCATCAAAACGATGAGGGAGCGATTCAACTATGCTCTACTTCCTGATAAAATATCTACTCTCGCCGTTCTTCTGGCTGATCTACCGTCCGAAGATCATCAACTTCGGCCGGCTGTTCTTTCGCGGACGCGGCATACTCATCTCAAACCATTTTTCGCTGGGCGATCCGATTCGCCTTGCGATGATAGCGCCGCGCCCGATCCATTTTATGGCGAAGCAGGAGCTGTTTGATTCGCCCATCAAGCGTTTTTTTCTCAAAGGGCTGCTTGCATTTCCGGTCTATCGCAAGCATGCGGATATGCTCTCGCTCAAGCAAGCCATGCGCGTGCTGGAAAAAAACCATATTTTCGGCATATTCCCGGAAGGCAGGCGCTCGATGACGGGGGAGTTGGATTCGTTTGAAAAAGGGGCAGCATTTCTCGCGCTGCGCTGCAACTCGCGCATCATCCCCATCTATGCGGATCCGGACTGGAAGAAGCGCGGACGCGTCCGCATGATCATAGGCGAGCCGATCGATCCGGTCGACATCGACAATCGCTTTGCCGGGCGCGGGGTAGACGCGGTGACGGACGCGATACGAGACAGCCTGCAGCATCTCAAAAACGAGCTTAAGCGCATACCATAACGATGGAACAGGCAAGCGCATGAGAATACTATTGGCAAAAAACAGCGGCTTCTGCTTTGGGGTGCGACGCGCGGTCGAGATGGCCGAGCAGTGCGCAGCGCAGGGGAAGACGGTCTATACATACGGCAATATCATCCACAACGATAGCGTGGTGCGCGAGCTGGCCGAAAAAGGCGTACACTCGATTGAGAATCTGGAGAGCCTGAGCGATGGAGATACGCTGATCATCCGCGCGCACGGCGCGCCGCCTGCGGTCTATACGGCTTGCGAGGCGCGGGGCATCCGGCTGATCGACGCGACGTGCCCGTATGTCAAGCGCATCCACAAAATCGTGCAGGAAGCCGCCCGTGAGGGCAACGCCGTGCTTATCGCCGGCAAAGCGGATCATCCCGAGGTCATCGGCATCCGTGGCTGGGCGGGCGAGCGCGCGTATGTGCTAGAGACGGAAGCGGATGTGCAAAACCTGCCTCCCATCGAAAAAGCGGCGCTGGTTGCGCAGACCACGCTGCCGGAGGAGACTTTTTTTGCCATCAAGAAGGCCATTGCAGCGCGGTTTTCAGGGTCGCTGCCGCTCATTGTTTCAAACACGATTTGCGACACAACGCGGGATCGCCAAAATGAAGCGGAGGAGATTTCGCGGCGCAGCGCGCGCATGCTCGTGCTCGGTTCCAAATCCAGCGCAAACACGCAAAAGCTGGTAGAAATATGCAAAAAATACTGCAAAAATACAGAAAACATCGATACTTGCGACAAACTTTTTCTTGATAAATTGCCATCCGATGATATAATAGGTATTGTTGCGGGCGCATCGACGCCGGACCGGATGATTAGGGAGGTACTACAAGTAATGAGCGAACAGGAAAAAACGACGATCGAGACCATTGAAGCGGAAGCTCCCGCCGAGGAAATCGTCGTACCCCAGGTAACCGAAGAAGTCGAGGCGATTGTGGAAGCGCCCGAAGCCACAGCGCAGACGACGGCCGAACCCATGCCGGATCACGAAGACAATTCCGACTTTGCATCCGCGTTTGAAAAAACAATGACGCGCATTCATAACGGACAGGTACTCGAAGGAACGGTCATCTCCGTCGTAGACGGCGAGGTTTTCGTCAATGTCGGCTACAAGTCGGATGGCGTGATTCCCGTGGGCGAGCTTTCCAGCGATTCTGATGTGAAAGCCGAAGACCTGTTTAAGGAAGGCGATACCATCGAAGTCGAAGTCACCAAGGTGAACGACGGAGACGGCAACGTACTCCTCTCCCGTAAAAATGTTGAAAGCAAAAAACTCTGGGATGAGCTGCTCAGCCAGGAGAACATCGAGGAGACAATCTTCGAGGCCGTCGGCAAAGAGGTCGTCAAAGGCGGTATGATTGCCGATATCAGCGGCATTCGCGCGTTTGTTCCCGCGTCCCAGGTTTCCACAAAGTATATCGAGAACCTCAGTGAGTTCGTTGGTCAGCCCATGCGGCTCAAGGTTCTGGAAGTAGATCGCCAGAGAAAGCGCATTGTCGCCTCTCAAAAGCAGGTTCTTCTCGCGGAAGCCGCCGCCGAGCGGCGCGGCAAGTGGGAAACGCTTGTGGTTGGCAGCAAGGTCAACGGCATTGTGCGCAGAATCGCCGATTTCGGCGCGTTTGTGGACATTGGCGGCATCGACGGGCTCGTGCATGTGACCGACGCGGCTTGGGGGCGTGTGAAGCATCCCTCGGACGTGTTTGAGATCGGTCAGGAGATCGAAGTGCTCATTCTCAACGTGGATGTTGAAAAAGAGCGCGTGTCGCTTGGCTATAAGCAGCTGCAGCCCAAGCCCTGGATGCTTGCGGGCGAGAAGTATGCCGTCGGTTCCATCGTAGAAGGCAAAGTTGTCCGCATCGTACCGTTCGGCGCGTTTGTTGCGCTCGAGAGCACGATCGACGGGCTCATCCATATCTCGCAGGTTTCCGTCCATCGCATTGCGAAGGTGGAGGACGAGCTCAAGGTTGGCGACGTGGTTCGCTGCAAGGTGCTCGAGGTCAGCCCCGAAGCCAAGCGTATCAGCCTCAGCCGCAAGGAAGCGCTCATCGATGAGGATCCCGTGCTTGCCGAGCAGCTCGCTGCCGAGAAGGCCGAGCGGGATCGCCAGTATGCCGAACGGCAGGAGCAGCGTCAGCAGCAGCGTGATTCGCAGCAGTCGCAGTCCCAGCAGCGTTCGGATAGACCCGAGCGCGCGCCCCGCACCGCGAGCGGTGATCGCTCCTCGCGGGACGGTGGAGACCGCCGCCGCCGCGCCAATGAGGACGGCGATTATGAACTGCCGCCGGTTCAGGAAGCAAAAACGTCTCTCGCGTCGCTCTTTGAAGGCATCAAGGTCGACGAGTAAGCGCATTATTCTTACAGCCATCACAAAGAACCACCCTGACAGGTGGTTCTTTGCTTGTGAAGAATCCTCTCATGCTGCAATCGATTCGAAAATCGATCGACCGAGGTTCGATTTTTATTGTGCAAAAACGCTTGGATTGCTATACTGATGCTATGCGAAAAAATAGGAACGACGATGCAACGAGCTGGAACGATCGGATTCCGGTTCAAGCGATCAAATACGGATTGGCGGCTTTTGGCGGCTTCGCTGCGGACTATGCGGCTCTGCTCGCGCTCAAAGAGTGGGCGGGGCTGCACTATCTCGCCGCGGTGCCGATTGCATTCCTGCTCGGCATAGCGGTCAACTACCTCATCGGCATCTGGGTCGTGTTTCGCCGGGGAAATCTGCCGCTGATGAAGGAGCTTGCGCTGTTTATAACCGTCTCCCTGCTTGCGCTCGCCATCACCGAGGGCAGCATGTTTACGCTGACCGACCTTTTGCGGATTGACTATCGCATTTCGCGGCTGATCACCGGAGCCGTGACATATCTATTCAACTTTTTCGCAAGGAGGTTTGTGATCTATCGCGCAAAAATCATATCTTCGATACCCGAATAATGGGGTTGATCATCCGAAGATGTAAAAAAGACGGAAGCAATTTGTTGGCTTCCGTCTTTGTTTGCTGAGATGTCGATCATTACTCCTATGGTGATGTGCTAGGTATTGGAGTAGGCGTGGGAATCGGCGTTGGCGTTGGCTGTGTGCCGATCTGCTTTCGCAGCGGGTTGCCGGGGTAGATGTCTTCGTAAAGAAAAATCTCGTCTACCTTTGTGCCGTTTACATATTTGTCGATATATAGCTGCACGACAAAGCGCGAGCGCGCTTCCGCGAGTATCTTCTCTTCGCCGATGAAGAGATTCTTGGTCTCGGTGATCTCATCCGCTCCCGGCGGCTCTTCCGAAACCACGACGACGCGGGACTTATACTCTGCGCCGTCCGGCAGCGCGGCTCCGTAGATTACGATGGTCAGGTCGCGCTTGCGACTGGAGGCCATCTTGTTATTGGCGTAATACGCGAAGATGTAAACCGGGAAGTCCGAGTTGTTTGTAAACTTAAAATCGATATTGCCGGTATCGACCGTCGCATCCAGCCCCATCTGAACATAGGTGGAAGGGATGGTGTGCCGCTTTCTTTGAAACGAGAAATACGGATACGCCTGCAACAGCGCGTTGTACAGCGCGGTGCTTGTCTGGCAGACGCCGCCGCCATACTGCAAATTGAACCTGTCTCCGCCGAAGATGCCGTTTGCTTCCTTCCAGCCGTTCTTCTCGGTACGGTCTCCAACCACGTCGTTAAAGCTCCAGGTGCGTCCGGGGTTCACCGTCTGATTGTTGATCTTGTTGGCCGATTTTTCAACGTTAAACGCACGGTTGGGAATCAGCACGTTGCGCTGTTCTTCGGTATCTNNAAGTCATAAGTTGTCGTAAACCTGCCGATTTCTGTCACGCGCGCCTGCAGGTCGGCTATCGCTACGATCGGTTCAATGGTCGTAAGCGCGGGGGTGAGCGTCGTTTGATACAGTCCGGATTCTACCGTTTGCTTGACCAGCGCCACCGTGGAGGCAACATCCAGCCCATAGCCGGCCTCGCCTTCGATATAGTGCGGCGTCGGGTTTCCGCTCTTGGAAAAGTCAAACGTAAAAGAAGCGTCTACAGGCGGCTTGCTGGTGCTGGCGTTGATCGCGTCAATGCGCGTCGCAAGCGCAGCCTCGTCGATGCTGATGGTCGTATAATACACTTGGTTCGCGCCGCCCAGCAGCGCCTGCTCAAGTATCTCTTCCAGATTGGAATACGCGTTCATATCCGCGCCGGAGACGCTCGCGTGGATCTCATCGCTGGAAAGCGTGATAGAGATGTTGTTGAGCGCGTAGGATTCGTTGGCTTCCAGCTGCTTACGTACTTCGTCGATCGTTTTGTTGGAAAGATCCATGCCGTTGACATAGACGCCGTTGCGGAATTTGCCGGTCTCAATGTCAACCTCAACGGGCTGCGCGCAGCTTCTTGCGAGCATCACGACGGCCAGAACGGTAATCGCAAGAAACGCAAGGCTCAATATCCCCACGACCATTTTACGTTTGCGCGCTTTCGCGCGGCGTGCGCTTGCGCGGGTCGCCGTTGCACCTGAGCCGTTGCGGTTTGGCGATTGATAATACTCAATCTGCCCGCCGGAATAAGCTGCCGCGCGGTTGCCAGCGCGCGCAGGCGTCTGGTTGCCGTTTTGAGTGGTTGGTTTTGTTGTGTCGGGTAATCCCGAATATTTTTCGTACATGGCAGTCCTTATCCGTGTGTTTCGTATTCGCGTGCAGATTGGCACGTATCAATTATTATACACGATACTCGCATCTTCGGCAACCGTGACAATGCCGGGACAGCGCCTGTTGAACGAAAAATTTATGAATAAATGGGTGCGATTTTGAACGAAATGT
>DNFZ01000010.1 GCA_003486785.1 Clostridiales bacterium
GCAAAAGAAGGTGAACCTATCCGGCGGCAATCAACAGAAGGTGGTTTTCAGCAAGTGCATTTTTTCCGACCCTGACATCCTGTTTCTGGATGAACCCACGCGGGGAATCGATGTCGGCGCAAAGTATGAAATCTACACCATCATCAATGAGCTGGCGGAAAAAGGAAAGTCCGTCGTTATGATTTCTTCCGAATTGCCTGAGCTACTGGGCATGTGCGATAGGATATATGTGATGAACCGAGGGATGATTGTGGGCGAGCTAATGGCGAGCGAAGCCTCTCAGGAAAAGATCATGCAGTTTATTATGCAAAGCAACAAGGAGGTTGTAAAATGAAAAGTATTAAGAGTTTGCTCAGGGGGAATATTCGCCAATACGCCATGATTATCGCCTTGATCGTCGTTGTGATAATCTTCCAGTTTCTGACAAAAGGCATTTTGCTCAAGCCGCTGAACATCTCCAACCTGATTCAGCAAAACGCATATGTTTTAATCTTGGCGATCGGCATGCTGCTTTGCATCCTGACCATCGGAAACATCGACCTGTCTGTCGGCTCGGTGGTGGGGCTCGTCGGCGCACTTTCTGCAATCTTCATTCTGAAGATGGACATGCCCGTTTGGATCGCGATCATCTTGTCGCTCATGGCGGGGTTCGTCATCGGCGCCTGGCAAGGCATGTGGATTGCATATATCGGCGTTCCGGCGTTTATTGTAACGCTCGGCGGCCAGCTGATCTTCAGAGGCCTGACGATGGTTGCGCTGCAGGGCACGAGCCTTGCGCCGCTTCCGGCTTCCTATACGTTTATGGCGGCGGGCTTAGTGCCGGATATTGCAAACATCGAAGGCATCAACCTTCTTGCGCTGCTGGCCGGCGGCATCGCCTGCATCCTGTTTATCCTGAACGAATTCAGCAAGAGAAAGAATAAGAAGAGATATAACTTCGACGTGCCGTCATTTGGTGCGTTCCTTTTCAAGCTGCTTGCGATCACCTCGGTTATTCTGGCCTTTAGCTATGCGCTGGCGCTCTATCGCGGCATACCGACGGTTCTACTGATCGTCGTTGCGCTGGTCATGATCTACACCTTTGTTACCGACAAGACCATCCCCGGCCGCCACATCTATGCCTACGGCGGCAATCCCAAAGCTGCCAGGCTTTCGGGCATTAAAACCAAGCGCGTGCTCTTCTGGGTCTATGTCAACATGGGCGTGCTCGCCGCGCTGGCGGGAATCGTGTTTACGGGACGACTCAACTCCGCAACGCCCAAGAGCGGTAACGGGTTTGAGCTGGACGCGATCGCGGCCTGCTTCATCGGCGGCGCCTCAACGACGGGCGGCATCGGAACGGTCGTCGGCGCGATCGTTGGCGGCTTGCTCATGGGCGTGCTCAACAACGGCATGTCGATCATGGGCGTGAGCATCGACTGGCAGCAGGCGATCAAGGGCTTTGTTCTGCTCATCGCGGTTGGCTTTGATGTCATCTCGAAGATGCGTGCAAAAGTCTAAGAAGCGCAATGTAATCCATAGACGAACGACGCAAGCCTTGCATCAGGCGTCGTGTATTCAAACCGATACTCCTTGAAAAAACACTCCTCTTTTCAGACAGAAACCCCGTTTTTACGCGGGGTTTCTGTCGCGCCTGGGCGAAAAGACAAACGACGGACCCGCTGGGTTTTCGCCTGCTGATAGAATACTGTTTCTACCGAGCAGATAAGACGAAGACACCGNNGGGGCGGTGTCTTCGTCGATGAAATGTCAGTTGTGATTCTTCCGAACGCCGGATTGCGCGCCGGAACGGCCGGAGCACTATTTCAAGAGTGTTTTCTTGAAAAAGATCGTTGTAGCGGTCTTGGTGCCGTCGTGCTCGAGATAATAGGTTACCGTTGCGCGGTCGCCCACGCCGCAGTCGGAGTCGCCGGTGATCTTCACCTTGCCGAGCAGGAATCCGTATTCCTTGCCGTCATCGCCAAGAATCGAAATCATATTGCCATCCATAGCCTCGATATAGCCGGTTGCTTTATACGTCTTGGGGCCTGGGGGCGTCGGATCCGGCGGTGCAAGCACGTTGATGATCTTGGCTTCCGGCGCTTTGCTGGCATAGCCGTCATAGGTCACTCTGATTTTGGCGCCGACTTCCAGCGGATATTTCCCCAGATATTCGGTGGAAGACACGCGCTGGAACTTGTAGGTGTGGCCGGAGTTTGTGTGAATGTATACCGTCTTGGTGGTCAGCTGCGTGACGCGGCCGTCGAGCGTCTTATTCACCAGCGGATCGTTGTCAGAGCCGGCTTTGACAATCTCTATTGCCGTGACGACGGGATGCGTAAGGATATCTCCGGTATAGGTCACCTTTACTTCTGCGTTGGTCGTGATGACAGTTGCTTTGCCGGAGACAAGCGTTTTGTCCGTCAGCACGAAGGCAAAGACGTTGCCGGTAGCCGTCTTGACGTATACCATCTTGGTGTCATGCTGTGTCACAACGCCGCTGATCTGCGCGGCGACCTTCTCCGTCACGGTGATGGTCACGGCTTCGGGTGTGTCCAGAATGTCTCCGGAATAGTCGATGGAAACCTGATCTCCGGGCATCACGTCGACCGTAACAATGTTGGAGAGCAGGAAGGACAGTGTGTTGCCGTTGTCCATGTTGATGATAATCGCATTGTCACCAAGACTCACCACCGTGCCCTCTACCGTACCGACAGCATTGAAAGAGTCCGGCGTCATGGTGGTCTGCGGCAGCATCAGGGGCGTTCCGTCAACCGCCGTGGTAATCGGGAGCAGATAGTCTACAATCTCTTCAATCTGCTGGTCAGGTCCGCTGCCGGTCGTCGTAAACAGCGAGTACTGACACTGTGTTGGCGCGTAGTACCAGGTTGCAAGCCCGAGGGTGGTGCCGTCGCTGTAATCCAGGCTGTACGTGCCGCCAGCCGTTAGATTCGCGTCGGTCACAACATCCTTGTGCGCAGAAAACTGGTCGTATACGCCAGCGATATCTTTCATGGCGGATTCTGTGAGACAAACCGCGGCGCGGTAGGTGTAGTCATGTCCTTCAAACTGGAAAATAATCTGCGCGATGGGCGAAACATCCCCGCCGGTGATGGTATCGTAAGAAACGTTGGTTGCGCCGATGGGGGCATCCTTCATGTTGATGCCCGGTGTGGCTGCGAGCATCGCTTGCAAACTCGCGTAATTTGTCATGGGGCTTGGAAGATTTGCCACGGGCTGTGGCGCTGCGTCAACTTCTGCAGGCACAGGCGCGGCGGCTCCGCTTAAGGTCGTACAGGCTCCCAAAACCGAGAGCACAATCAGTAGAGTCATCAGCACAGAACAGATCTTTCGCATTGTAACGCTCCTTTCACGTTTAGAAACTGACGAGTTACTTCTAATTTCTCATCACACAATTGAATCGTAACATACATTGTAATAGTTGACAACAAAAACACGTCAGAAAGCCCAGAAATGTTGGCATTATACGAGTTCTTGCAAAAAAACGGGCGCGCGAATACTCGAAGCTATATGTGACAGAATATGAGAGCTGCGTAATTTATCGAGATTACAGTGTAACAAAGCTGTATAGACAGATGATTTTGTGTTGAATTTGTGTGAGAAAGCGCTCAAAATGGCCAAAATCACGGAAAAAAACACGAAAATCTCAGAAAAAAACGCTTACGTGCTCATAATATGATGACATTTCTCTGATACGATGGTGTTAGTCAAATCAGATCGACCACATCCGAACACATCTATACAACTGAAAAGAGGGGCTGTGAAATGAGCAACGCACAAGGTCATTGCAGCTGCTGTCAGAAAGACGGCATGGAACCATTCGCCGAACTCGATCAAATCATCGACCTCTACCGTGACAAAGATGGAAATCTGATCCAGATCCTGCACATCGCACAAGAACTCTACGGACATCTTTCTCTTGAACTGCAACAGCATATCGCGGAGGCGCTGAACAAACCGCTCTCGGAGATCTCAGGGGTGGTGACGTTTTATTCCTTTTTCTCTACCAAACCGCGCGGAGAGCATACGATTCGCGTTTGCCTCGGTACGGCCTGCTATGTGCGCGGCGGAAAAAAGATTGTCGACGCGCTGCAAAAAGCGCTTGATGTAGAGATCGGGGAAACGACCGCAGACGGCAAGTTCACCTTTGAGGTGGCGCGCTGTATCGGTGCCTGCGGGCTCGCGCCGGCGATGTTGATCGACGACGTCGTCTACAAGCAGGTCAACATCAACAAGCTCGACGCGATTCTCTCGCGCTATTGAGAGGGGTGGATATGATGAGCGTAACGATGGTAAAAACACTTGCCGATCTTGATAGAATCAAGCAGGCATATCAAGACGAAACCGCGAGAAGCAAATATCAGATACTCGTCTGCGGCGGCGCGGGGTGCGTCTCCTCCAACTGCGGGGAGGTGCGCGACGCAGTGGCGGATGAGCTGACCCGCATCGGTATGCGCGAGCAGGTGATCGTGCGTGAAACGGGTTGTATCGGCACCTGCGCGGTGGGGCCTGTGATGCTGGTTTTGCCCGAGCGCGTTTTCTACACGAAGCTTACGCCGGAGATCGCGCGCAGCATCGTGCAAAAGCACATCGGCGGCGGCGAGATTCTGGAGGAGTATACCTTCTTTGACGAGTCGCTTAAAAAGCGGGTCCCGAAGATCGACGATATCGATTTCTTCAAAGAGCAGGTACGCATCGCGCTGAGAAACTGCGGCATGATCGAGTACGACAGCCTGGACGCCTACATCAGCCGGGACGGCTACCTCGCCGCTGCAACAGCGCTCAACGAGCGCACGGCGCAGCAGGTCATCGACGAGGTCAAGCGCAGCGGCATGCGCGGGCGCGGCGGCGCGGGATTTCCCACCGGCGTGAAGTGGCAGGCAGGGCACGACGCAGCGGGCGAGCGTAAATACATCGTCTGCAATGCGGACGAGGGCGATCCCGGCGCGTTTATGGATCGCAGCATTCTTGAGGGCGACCCGCATACGGTCATCGAGGGCATGATGATCGGCGGCTATGCCATCGGCGCCAGCAGCGGCTATGTCTATGTGCGCGCGGAGTATCCGCTCGCCATCGAGCGCCTGGAAAAGGCGCTGGAGGAGGCGCGGGCACGCGGCGTGCTGGGCAAGAACGTATTTGGAAGCGGGTTCGATTTTGATCTTGAGATCCGCATCGGCGCGGGCGCGTTTGTCTGCGGCGAGGAGACGGCGCTGATGGCGTCCATCGAGGGCTGCCGCGGCGAGCCGAGACAAAAGCCGCCGTTCCCGTTCCAGAGCGGGCTGTTCAAATGCCCGACCATCATCAACAACGTCGAAACCTACGCGAGCATCCCCGAGATCCTGCTCAAGGGCGGGGAATGGTATTCCTCGTTCGGAACCGAGCGCAGTAAGGGCACCAAGGTGTTCGCGCTCGCAGGCGACGTGGTCAACACCGGAATCATCGAGGTGCCGATCGGAAAACCGCTGGGCGATATCCTCTTCAACATCGGCGGCGGGCTGCGGGATCGCAGAAAGTTTAAAGCCGCTCAGATCGGCGGACCCTCCGGCGGCTGCGTCACGCGGGACAACCTCAACACCCCGACGGATTACGAGTCGCTTCAATCGCTTGGCGCGATCATGGGCTCCGGCGGCCTCATCGCAATGAACGAGGACACCTGCATGGTGGATACGGCGCGGTTCTTCATGGACTTCATCCGTGACGAATCCTGCGGAAAATGCGCGGCCTGCCGCATCGGCACCACGCGCATGCTCGAGATTCTCGAGCGCATCACGCGCGGAGAAGGCGAGGAGGGCGACATTGAGCTGCTTGAAGAGCTGGGCGAGACGATCAAGGATACCGCCATGTGCGGCCTTGGCCAAACGGCGCCAAACCCAGTGCTCTCCACCATCCGCTATTTCCGCGAGGAATATGAGGAGCATATTCGCGATAAGTACTGCCGTTCGAGCGTTTGCTCATCGCTCTTTATCTCGCCTTGCGAAAACACGTGCCCCGCGAACATCAACGTGCCGGGGTATATGAGCCTTGTCGCAGCCGGCAGGTTCATCGACGCCTATAACCTCATCCGCCAGGAAAACCCGTTCCCGGCAGTCTGCGGGCGCATCTGCACGCATCCCTGCGAGCAGAACTGCCGCAGGCGCACGCTGGACGAGTCGGTCGCCATCTGCGAGATCAAGCGCTTCGTGGCGGATTACGCATATCGGAACGAAAAGCCTTACAGCAAAGACATCGTGTTTCCCAAAAACGGCAAGCATGTCGCCATCGTCGGCGCAGGCACATCGGGGCTCACCTGCGGATACTATCTCGTGAAAATCGGCTACGAGGTAGATGTGTATGAGTCCGAGTCGGTAGCGGGCGGCGTGCTGGCGTTCGGCATTCCGGAATACCGGCTGCCCAAGAAGGTGCTGCAGCACGAGATCGACCTCATCGCGCAGGCGGGCGTCAATATCCACCTGAACACGCAGGTGGGCAAGGACATCACCTTCAAAGCGCTGCAGGCGCAGTATGACGCCGTCTATATCGCAACGGGCACGCAGTTTCCGGAGAAGATCAACATTTCAGGCGAGGGGCTGACCGGCGTGTTGCACGGCATCAACTTCCTCAAGGATGTCAACCTCAAGCGGGAAACCCTGCTGGGGCAGACGGTCGCCGTCATCGGCGGGGGAAATACCGCCATCGACTCCGCGCGCACGGCGCTGCGCCTCGGCGCACAGCGCGTGATGATTCTCTACCGCAGAACGAAGGACGCCATGCCCGCAAGCGCCGAAGAGGTGCAGGCGGCGCTGGATGAAGGGATTGAGCTCATCGAGCTCGTCGCCCCGGTGCGGTTTCTCGCAAATCGCGCGGGAAAGGTGGTCAAGATCGAATGCCAGCAGATGAAGCTGGGCGATTTTGATAAGAATGGCCGCCGCAAAGCCGTGCCGATTGAAGAATCCAACTACATGATCGAGGTGGACGCAGTCATTCCGGCGGTGAGCCAGTATTCCGACCTGCCGTTCATCAAGAAGAGCGAGATCGGCGTTACAAACTGGGGCACCTTCGTGGTGGACTACCAGACCATGATGACGACCATGCCGGGCGTGTTTGCGGGCGGAGATGTCGTGCGCGGGCCGGACACAGTCATTCAGGCCATTGCGGACGGAAAGAACGCGGCGATCTCCATCGACAAATATCTGGGCGGAAAAGGCAAGCTGAACAAGGGAACGCCCATCGATATTCCCGACAACTTCAGCGATGATGAAATCGTCGAGCACAAACGCTTTGCGGTGGAAGAGCTCGACATCGAAAAGCGCAAAACGTCGTTTGACGAGGTCGTGCTGGGCTATCACAAGCTCAGGGCGATGGCCGAGGCGATGCGCTGCCTGCATTGCGACAGAAGGTAGGTGAATAGTATGAAGCATATTACCATCAACGGCAAAGCGTATGACGTGGACGACGATCTGACCATCATCGAAGCTGCAAAGCGAAACGGCATACAGATACCCAGCCTGTGCTATCTGCCGGGCGTGCATGAGTTCGGCTCCTGCCGTATCTGCGTGGTCGAAGTCGAGGGCGCAAAGACGCTCGTGCCATCCTGCATGACAAAGGTTTCCGAGGGGATGGTGATTCAGACCAACTCGGAGCGCGTTCGCCGCGCAAGAAAAGTGCTCTATGAGCTGCTGCTGTCCGATCATTCAAAAGACTGCCTGAGCTGCAAGCGCAACCAAAACTGCGAACTACAGGCACTTGGCAGGCAGCTTGGCGTGGAGGCGACGCGCTTTGAGGGCGATCGGTCCGAATGCGTGATCGATATCTCCACCTCCATCACGCGGGACATGTCCAAGTGCATCCTCTGCCGCCGCTGCGTGACCGCCTGCAACGAGATCCAGGGCGTTGGCATCATCAATGCGCAAAACCGCGGCTTTCAGACCGTGATCAGCCCGGCGATGGAGCTTGCAATCGGCTCCGTTAACTGCGCGTTCTGCGGCCAGTGCACGGTTGTTTGCCCGGTTGGCGCGCTCAAGGAGACGGACTCGATACAGGCCGTCTGGGAGGCTATCAACGACAAGAGCAAGCGCGTCATCGTGCAGACCGCGCCGGCCATCCGCGTCGCCATCGGCGAGGAGTTTGGGTATGAACCCGGCGCACAGGTCACCGGAAAACTTGCAGCCGCGCTGCGCAGACTGGGCTTTGACGACGTGTTTGACACCAACTTCACCGCCGACCTGACGATTCTCGAGGAAGGGACGGAGCTGCTCTCCCGCGTGAAGAGCGCGCTGACCGGCGGAGAGGCGACGCTGCCGATGATTACGAGCTGCAGCCCGGGCTGGATCAAATATGTTGAGCACACGTATCCGGATTCGTTGAATCATCTCTCCACCTGCAAGTCGCCCCATACGATGCTGGGTGCGCTGGCAAAGTCCTACTATGCGGGCAAGATTAAGCGGGAGCCGAAGGATATCTTCGTGGTGTCCATCATGCCCTGCACGGCCAAGAAGAGCGAGATTGTGCGTCCTGAGATGATGAACGACGGTCTGGCGAACGTGGACGCGGTGCTCACCACGCGCGAACTTGCCAATATGATCAAGGAGATGGGCATCGACTTTGCCAACCTTCCGGACGAGGAGTTCGACCAGCCGCTGGGCATGTCCACGGGCGCCGCCGATATCTTCGGCCTCACCGGCGGCGTCATGGAAGCGGCGCTGCGTACGGTTTACGAGCTTGTCACGGGGCGGGAGTTGCCCTTTGACGGCCTGCATGTAACGCCCATCGTCGGCTTCGATCAGGTCAAAGAGGCGGCAATCACGATTGAAAACCCTGTAGAAGCATACAAGTTCCTCGACGGGGTAACCGTTCGCGTTGCGGTCACGAGCGGCCTGGCCGGCGCAAACAAGCTCATGGAGCAGGTAGCGGCCGGCACTTCGCCGTATCATTTCATCGAGGTGATGGGCTGCCCGGGCGGCTGCATCATGGGCGGCGGACAGCCAAGGTCGGACGATCCGCAGGTGCGGATCAAGCGCCTGAGCGGCCTGTACACCGAAGACGAGGAAAAGGTGCTGCGCAAGTCGCACGAAAACCCGTTCGTCACGCAGCTCTACGCCGAGTATCTTGAGCACCCCAATGGACACAAATCTCATGAGCTGTTGCACACGCACTATGTGCGCCGCGGCGTATTCAACGAGTACACCAAGGAGCGCTTCGATCTTGGCATGCACATTGCCGAAAAGAAGCGCGATACGACGGCGGCGCGTCCGGTGCGGGAAGCGGCAGGACCGGATGGTGCGAGATCGCGCGAGGAGATGGAGTCCGTCCGCGTGCTGGCGCTGGAGGCGGAGAACACGCGCCTCAAGGCGGAGCTGACGGATGTCAACGAGACGGTCGGCTTCTTCAAGAGTGTGATAGCGGATTACGCAAGCCGCAGTAAGTAGCGCTGCCGTATACGGAAACGGACGATGAATCGCGGGGGCTGCCTGCATTGCAGCCTCCGCGATTTTGTGCGGCGCGGGCGAGCGGAGCAAGCGCGCCGGAAAACAAGGAACGGCGACGAAGCGTTGCGATGCAATACAGATTGAATACCTCGAAACAGCAAAACGGAAACGGCGTTAAAGTGGCTTGAAACGACGGCCGAAGCAGGATAGAATGATACCATCATGGTTTTCACACATATCGGAGGATTGCATGAATTCTGACATCCGCCTGTTGATCGTAGACCAGAGCAGCGCCGTTCGCGGCGAGATTCGTCAGCTCGCGCTGATGCAGGGATATTCCTTTGACGAGGCGGCGGACGGCATTGCGGCGCTCAAGCTCTTTCGCCGCAATGACTATCATCTGATCGTCATGGATACCGATCTGCCGGAGCTGGATGGAAGAAACGTCTGCCGCCAGATTCGTAAAACCTCCGATGTTCCGATTCTGTTTATCAGCGCCAGAACGAGCGAGCAGGAGAAGCTCTGCGCGTTTGAAATCGGGGCGGACGATTTTATAACAAAGCCGTTTTACCCGCGCGAACTGCTTGCGCGCATCAAGGTTTTTCTCTACCGGACGGGCAGCCAAAACAAGCAGATTGCCTCGAAAATCGCGTTCAACGGGCTTTTTATCAATACGGTTTCGCGCGAGGTTACGGTCGATGATCGCTTGGTGTCGCTCACCCCGAAGGAATACGACCTGCTCTTCTTTCTTTCGCAAAATCCGAACAAGGCGTATTCTCGTGAAGCGCTGCTCAACGAGGTCTGGGGCTATTGCTTCACAGGATCGGACCGCACCATAGACACGCATATCCGCACGCTACGAGAAAACATCCGCCCGTATGACGGTTATATCGTAACCGTGTGGGGTTTTGGCTATAAGTTTGTAATTTAGCGGCGGCGTCATGCCGCGCGCGAAACTGCCTTTGTTTGACACTTTCCGATTGAGCGTGTATATTCAACACATTCATCAACATAGTATGGGAGAATGCGAAGATGCCGACACTCAAGGACGTGGCAGATCGGGCTGGCGTTACGGTGACCACAGTATCCAGAATGCTGAATAACCGGGTGCAAATCAGCCCCAAGACACGCGAAAAAATCAACAAGGCCATCAAAGACCTGGATTACAGGCCCAATGAGCTCGCGCGTTCGCTCTCCAAAAAAAGCAGCCAGATGATCGGCCTGATCATTGCGACGGCGAATAATTACTTTTTTTGCAAGGTGATCAACGCGGTCGAGTGGTATACGGCGCAATACGGCTATAAGCTCCTGCTGTGCATCTCCAACCATGAGACGCAGAAGGAGATCGAATATTTCAACATGCTCAAGGCGCACAAAGTCGCCGGGGTCATTCTCGCCAGCCATACACAGGATCTGGAGCGGTATCTCACCTTCAGCGCGCCGATCATCTCCTTTGATCGCACGCTTTCGCCGCAGATTCCGAGCGTTTGCTCGGACAACTACAACGGCGGCGTTCTGGCCGCGCAGCATTTTCTGGAAAAAGGCTGCAAACGGCCGGCATATTTTCGCGATATGCCAAAGTCGGGCATGCATGCGAGCTTTCGGTACGATGGCTTTGCGGAGGCCTTCAAGCGCCGCGACATAGAGCCGCATCTGTTTTCCGCACCGCCGGAGTGCTTTATCTCCATGAAGTATGAGGAGAGCATTCGGGTGTTTTTCCGGCAGTATCCGGACGTCGATGCGGTGTTTGCCTCAAACGACATCATCGCCCTGCAGATTCTGCGCTATTGCGCGCAAAACGGCATTTCCGTTCCGGAGCAGCTCAAAGTGATCGGCTACGACAATACGGATCTTTCCGGCTTTTGCTACCCTGCGTTGACGACCATCAGCCAGCCGATCGACGACAACTGCCGGTTTGCGGTTGAGAGCATCGTCCGCTTCAAAGAAAAGAGCATTCCGATTTCGACGATATACCCCGTCACACTGATACAACGCGAGAGCACCTGAAAAAAGCGGCATGCCTGCGCCGCCGGCATGTTTTTCTTGTGACAAGCTTAATGTCAAACGTATAACATGATATTTTAACTGATTCAGGAGCCAATTGAATCAAACAAAACGAATTCACAACAGACAGATAAATAAATCGACGAAACAGGTGTAAAAACCACCGAATAGAATATATAATGGGCAAAATTAAGTTTTCATAATGTCAAGGGGTTGACATAACGAATGTGATCTACTATGATGAATTTATGGTACGCGTGTGAATGCACTTCGACATGCGATCGCATTTCATTCTTTTTTGCTGCATTTCGATTTGTGGTTCACAACCCAGAATTTAACAGGAGGTATCACATGAAAAAAGGAAGAACTTTCGCGACAGTCCTTGCAATGCTCATGGCGCTCATGATGCTTGCGGCGTGCTCCACACCGGCGCCGGCGGCAACGGACGCTGCAGCTGCGGCCCCCGCTGCGCAGTCCGCAGCGGCATCTACGGAAACCGCAAAGCCTGTAACAATCACCTACTTTAACACCTCGGCCGAGGTCAACTCCATGTTTGAAGAGATGTTTGCCAGATATCATGAGTTGAACCCGAATGTAACGATCGAACTCATCCCCACGGGCGTTGGCGAAGGGCAGCAGGAGAAGCTGCAGTCGCTCTACGCTTCCGGCAATGCCCCGACCTTCATGAACGTAGACCCCGCCAACGTCATCGAGTATCAGGATAACCTTTTGGAGCTGACCTTTGAGACCGCCCCGTGGATGGAACAGGCAAACGACGGCGTCATCGATGCCGGCACGTTTGACGGCAAAATCCTCGGCGTTCCATTCAGCGTACAGGGTTACGGCCTGCTCTACAACAAGCGCGTGGTTGAAGAAGTGATCGGCGCATCGTTCGATCCGTCCACGATCAACACGCAGGACGCACTCAAAACCTTCCTGGAAACTTTTGAAGCGGCCGGAGTGCCGGCGACAATGCTGCATGGCGCAAACTGGTCGATGGGCGGCCACTACCTCACGCTGAGCTATGCCGTGCAAGGCCCTGCAACATCCGACGGCACGGGCTTTATCGACAGCCTGAAGGCTGGAACCGCTAAGATTGAAGACAGCGCAATCTTCCAGGGCTATATGGACTCGCTGGACATTCTCGTGCAGTACAACTACAATAAAGCTGATCCGCTCGTTGGCGACTACAATGCGGACATTCAAGCCTTTGCACAGGGCAAGAGCGCAACGTTCTTCATGGGCGACTGGGCATGGACATCCATGACCGCGCTGGAGAACATCGACACAGAGTATGGATACCTTCCCATTCCGTGGAGCAACGATGCAAGCGCTTACGGCAACTCGCAGGTTGTCATGGTGCTTCCGAAGTTCAACGCCATCGATAAGTCGCAGAACACGCCCGAACAGCAACAGGCGGCAATCGATGTGCTCGAATGGATGCTCACCCAGCCGGAAGGCCAGCAGTTCTTCCTCGACGCGGGCTTCAGCATGCCTTACAAAAACGTGAGAAGCGATGTGGAATACAACACCATGACGCAGTCGATCGCAACCTATGCAAGCCAGGGCAAGACGATCAATCTCGGCTGCTTCTCCTACATCACGGGTGATGCATGGACGCAGACCGGCAACCTGATGCTGCAATACATCAGCGGCGCGATTGACAGACAGGGCCTCGCAGATGGAATCAACGCCTACTGGCGCGGCATCCAATAATCTGTTTGGACAGACCATTTCAACGCGGGCGGATAGTGAT
>DNFZ01000127.1 GCA_003486785.1 Clostridiales bacterium
AAACTATTTACGGAAAAGATCTAGACGCAACAGGATATTTGTGTAGATTCTTTGAGTATATTTCTCGAATACCTATGCTGGACAAAAGGAAAATTATTCAAGAGAAGATTCTCGTTATAGAGAATTCGGGGGTGTTTTCAAAAGTTACGTCGCTGAATCCTAGAAACAGGGTGGCCGTCGAAATTTCAGAGTTTATTTTGAACATCGCCGTGCGAGACAATCTAAGTATTAGAGAGCTTCTAACTTTGTTAAGTCATTATGAAATAGTAATTGTTACCCTTTTAAAGGATTATGAAGCCGAAATACCTTTTCTGTTGTATTTCTTCTTTCTGTTTTTAAAATTTAGGCACCATGATGTCTATAACAGAANNAATTCCACGGTGAACTGGGAGAGATATTTACGAGACAATTTGGGATTATTAATCGATGAACGTGTGATTATGCAGAGGCTAATCTTTATAAATAATGAAAAGAAGATAAAGGATATTGAGTTCAACGTGGTTGAAAGCAACATTGCGGATTATAATCCGAGAAGAAACGGTTCGATTATTGAATCAGTTGAGAAGTCTTTTCAGAACAATAGAGAGTGTTTTACAGTAAAATGCTTGGAACGTATTGAAGGAACTCGTATAAGTAGATCATATATTTATGATACGACATATTGCTTTGATCAAGTCTTGTTCTATAAAGATATTACTGACTGGGAAAATATCAAAGAGTTAACCTTGCCAGAATACTACCATCAACAACTCGAAATGTTCAACTTTACCCTGCCCGCTGACGAACCCGAAACCAAAGCGTAAATCCCCGATTCGCTTTCTAATTCCCCTGCATCGTGCTAAACTGAACGTGACAGATTTGCAGAGACAAGTCATGTCACGTTCTGCTTTTACACAAACCGAAAGGAATATTTCGACTATGAATCCCGTTCGCATGATCGTTCTCGGCGCGGGCGCGCGCGGCATGGATGCCTATGCGCCATATGCTCTGCTTGCGCCTGACCAGCTCCAGATTGTTGCCGTCGCGGAACCGCGGGACGCACGCCGAACCGCCTTTGCTGCGCGCTACGGCCTCCCCGAAAACGCCGTCTTTGCTGACTGGCGGGAGGCGCTCGCAGCTGGGATACAGGCGGACGCGGTACTCGTCGCAACCCAGGACAACCAGCATGTAGAGCCCGCCTGCGTTGCGATGGAGCGCGGCTACGACGTGCTGCTTGAAAAGCCCATCGCCAAGCACGAGGACGAACTCAAGCGAATCTACGACACCAGCGTTCGCACGGGAAAGCGCGCGGCGGTTTGCCACGTGCTGCGCTACACGCGCTTCTTCAACTCGCTCAAGGCGATCATCGACAGCGGCGAAATCGGCGAACTCGTCAACATCTCACACAGCGAGAACATCGGATTTTGGCATATGGCGCATAGCTTTGTGCGTGGCAACTGGCGCAGAGAGGACGAGACGAGCCCGCTTATCCTCGCAAAAAGCTGCCACGATACGGATATCCTGCTCTATCTCGTGGGCAAGGACTGCAAGCGAGTCGCCTCCTTCGGAAATCTAAAGCATTTCACAGCAGTCAGCGCGCCGGAGGGCAGCGCGGAACGCTGCCTCGACTGCAAGGTCGCAGATAAGTGCCCGTACAGCGCGATGCGGCTGTATATGATTCCGTTTCTCACCGGCTGGCCTGTCTCGGTGATCACGGACGATCTTAGCCCCGCGGGCAGGCTCAAGGCCCTGCGCGAAGGGCCCTATGGCAGATGTGTCTACCATTGCGACAACGACGTGGTGGATCATCAGTCCACTGTGCTGGAGTTTGAAGGCGGCGTAACCGCGACGATGACCGTCTCTGCGTTTACCGATTTTCGCCACGGGCGCACGATCCACATCATGGGCTCTCACGGCGAGATCCGCGCCAAGATGTCCGACGAGACCATTGAGGTGACGAGTTTTCGAGACGGAACCGTCCGCATCACGGAGAACCCGCTGCCCGGCGGCATGGGGGACGGACACGGCGGCGGGGACATGGGTCTGATTGCGTCGTTTGTGCGCATGGAGCGCGGAGAGGAGAGCGCGGTGAAGAGCTCGATCCGGGACGCGATACAGAGCCATCTGATCTGCATCGCAGCCGAAGAATCGCGCAAAAACCATACGGTTGTCGACATCCGAAATGTCGGCTGAGACGAGCGGACAAGCAACACGACAAATGCAAAAGTTGAAAAGGAGTGAAACACAATGCAGCAGCAAAGAACGCGCGCAGCCTCATTCCTTCGCGTGATGAGCTGGATCTATCTTGTCCTCGCGCTTGGCATGATCGGCCTTGCGCTCTACAATCTGTCCAGAGCGGACGTCAGGCTGACGTTTGCGGGCGTGACCAACGCGGTGTTTCTCATCATCGGCGGCGCGCTGGGCTTCCTCGCGGGCATATTCGGCCTCGTGAGCAAGCAGCTCAAACGATGCCGCATCTTGGGGCTTGTATTGCTCGCGATTGCCGCTGTTCCGCTGGCCATCAACCTGCTTGCAGGGCTGACGTTTAAATCCTACTGGACAAACATTGCGCTGATGATCCTGCCGTTTCTCTATCTGATTGCGGCTTTGTTTAAGCGCAGCGAGAAAGCGTCGGTTGCTGCCGCGCCTGTGGCATCTTCTTCCGCGCCGCAGCCACTCGCAACGCCGGAACCCAAGCCCGCCGAACCGGAAAACAAGCCGGAAGAGCAGCCGTAAAACGCGGAAGTCATCGCTTTGCCCCGCTTGCTTCTTGCGCGCGCACTGTAAAATAATCAGCAAGAATGGCGCGAGAAATTTGGCGAAAAGCTCTTGCATTTTGATAGTGTCTGTTGTATCATAATCAAGCGGCTTGGGGCATTAGCACAGTTGGTAGCGCGCAACGTTCGCAATGTTGAGGTCGGGGGTTCGAATCCCCCATGCTCCACCAGGCAAACAGAACCCCCGTCTTACAAAGGCGGGGCTCTTTTTTTGAACGCATCGCAAACGCAAGAGAACGCTTCTTTTTCGGAAGTAATCGCGTAAAACCGACCCAGACAGGCTGAAACACGCCGGACAAGGATTGCACAAACATGGAGACCATCAAACGGGAAGTCAACCGCAGAAAGACGTTTGCGATCATTTCGCATCCTGACGCGGGCAAGACCACGCTGACCGAAAAGCTGCTGTGGTACGGCGGCGCCATCCAGGTCGCGGGCGA
>DNFZ01000142.1 GCA_003486785.1 Clostridiales bacterium
CTTTGCGCTACGCGCCATGATGAGCTTGATTGCCGTATAGAGCGCCATGGAAACGACGATGCCGTTGATCGGACCGACGAAGAAGATGAACGGCGCAACATTGCCTGTGCAATACGCCACAACGGCGCCAACCACAAACGAAGCGATACCAACCCAGTTGAATCCTTCCGTGATCTTAAAGTTCTCTTTCTTACCCTTACCGAGAATCCAGTAATCGGCGATGATGATGCCGGCAACCGGCGGGATGAATGCCGTGAGGATGCTCAAGAAACCCTGGAACTGGTTCATGATGCCAACCGCGCCTAAAATGGTGCCGATTGCGCCTGCGATGCCGGTTGTGAGCTTAAACTTTTTGGCGCCGACGCCGAGCAGGCTGGAGAATGCCAGACCGCCGCTGTAAGCGTTGGTCACGTTTGTCGTCCAGGTCGCCAGTACGAGCGCGATCAAACCGAACGCCGGTACGCCGACCGCCGCGAGAACTGCGCTGATGTCGTATTCGCCGGTTACAATGGTCAGAACTGCGCCGATTACCATCATGGCAAGGCCTGCGGGAACGACGCCTAAAACGCTGGACTTTACGACGTCTCCGCGGTTCTTGGCGTATCTGGAATAGTCGCCGCTGATCACGCCGCCAAGCGCAAAGGTGGCGACCGCAAGGCTGATGCCCTGCACCAGTGTCATCGGAATGGTCGGCGTATAGGCGGCAACCGCCGCGATACCATCGTTTTTCGTAATAGCGGCATACAGGCCGTAGATCAAAACGGCAATCAGCGCGGGAACCGCAATGAAATTTAAGTATTTCAGCGCTTTATAGCCGTACATGGCGGTTAGCAGCATGAGCGAGCCCCAAACCAGGCTTGAAACCCACGCGGGAATCAGAAAGCCGGTCATAGAGGCGATCATCGCCGAGAATGACGCACCGCAAACAGCGGACTGAACGCCGAACCAACCGACGCAGGCGATTGCGAGCAGCGTGCTGATGATGAACTGCGCACCTCTGGTTCCCAGCGGGCCCGAAGCCATCGAGACGGTAGGCAACCCGGTGTCGCAGCTCTGCATACCCATGAAGCACATGTATGTGCATACAATGCCGTAACCGATGAGAATGCATGTGACTACGCCGCCGAGGTTGAAGCCCATGCCGAGAAACGCGCCAACCATGAGACAGGGCACGCAAATCATCGCGCCGATCCAGATCATCGCAAGGCTCACCCAGCTTTGCCGCTGTTCGGGCTTGATTTCATATTCGGAGAAAGTACTGGTTCCCTTATCAGACATAATAACCTCCCAATCGTACAAGAATCATAATTGATATAATATATATAATAATTACTGTGGGGTTGTAATCGGTCATAAGGTAAAAAATTCGCGCTCTCTTTTGTCCATTTGGACAAAAAGACCGACATGCGCAATATAATATATGTTATAATCGGTCAAGCCAGTTCCGTTTTGCGTCTTGGGCGCAAAGAACACACTACAAACGGACAATTGCGCCCTTTGAATCAAGCGCTGGGAATAATGCACAACGCGCAGGAAAAGCTTACGCAAAGCGAGGGAAGGTATGAGTGCAACGGTAGAAAATCTGTCTGCGCTTCCGTGCTTAAAAGAGGCGGAGGTGCTGGCTGGTCATGGAGGCTTATATAAAATTGTCGCGTCCATCTCTGTGCTGGAATATGCGGATGTCGATTCGTTGCAGAACGATTTATTCAACAACAACGAGTTCAGCGGCGGAGAGATCGTAATCTCCGGCCTAGTCAATATTAAGGACAATGTGGACGCGCAATGCGCAAACATCCGAAAACTCGCGCAGGTCGGCGAAGTCGGCCTGATTTTGTATTATGTCGGTATCTTTATGCCCACCGTTGACCAGCGCCTCATCGATCTGGCAAACGAGCTCGATTTCGTTTTGATCTGCATGCCGAGAAACCGCATGAATCTGCGATACAGCGAGGTTATCTCGGAGGTAATGGAAGCGATATTCAAAGATCAGAACGACAATAGCTACTTTGTCAACGAGATATTGGAGCGGGTATCGCACCTGCCAAGGGCGCAGAGAAACGTTGAGACGGTGTTGAGAATGGTCAGCGACAGGCTGCACATCTCGCTGTTTCTTACGGATCTGTCCTATCATATTTTGAACTATGTTGCATGGCCGCGCACCCTCAACCTGAGCCTGGAGACGCTGATCGGCCAGCTGGAGGCGGCTTTGCCGGGCGAAACGGCTCAAATACGGCTGCACGAGACGGAAGCATGGCTCCATCATGCGCCGTTGATTTGGAATGATAAAATCCAGATGCATCTGTTTCTCATCAAAGAAAACGCGCCGCTCAGCACCGCTTTGCAGCGGCATGCCATAGAGCTGGTAAAACTATCGGTGCATATCTGGAACAGCAAGCATTCGGAGTTTGTCATGAGCGAGCTGGTGCAGGCGATCCTGAATGACGAGCCGATGAATATGCGGCGGCTTGCGAATTACTTTCGTATCGACGTCGCCTCGATCAATAACATGTGGGTCATTCGCCCCTGCAAAATGTCAACCAAGCCCGGTGAAGAAAAGCACATACAGCATCAGATTTTAGATTTGACCAAGGGTATTTTAAAAAATCGGTGCCGAACGCTGGTGATTGATCGATATGACGATTCGGTCATTGTGTTTATGGACAAACAGTCTATGGTTGAAAACAGCGCGGCGTTGGCAAATGAACTTGAAAACGCTCTGACACAAAACGAAATCGACGCTACGCTGGTGCTATGCTACAATCTGGAGACGACCACGGATGTCAGAGAAGCGTATCTCGCCGTTTCGCGAGACATGGAGAATGCGAGAAAGATATTCTGTCACAAAAAGCAGCTCACGTTACACGAGATTCTCTTTGCGCAAACTTGCAACGATATTGTCGTCGCGGGCGAAGAGAAGATAAAGAGTGAGTTGAAAGAAATCGTGTTGCTGGCGCACGACGATGAACGCAAGCAGATCGATTTGCTCAATACGCTGGAGGTGTTTTTACTGGATGCCAATTGCAATATTGCAAGAACCGCAGCGTTGATGTTTTTGCACAAGAACACAATCAAATACAGAATCCGCTGCATGAGCGAGCGGCTAACCTATCCTGTTACAAAAATGCCGGAGGTCAATAGCCTGTATCGCGCCTGCGCAATCAAAAGGCTGCTGGAATATCGGTAACCAAGCGTGCGATCTTCTGTTTCTTTCAGCCCTTCCTGCAAAGCGGAGCGTTTGTTGCACCACGCGTAAAGCGAGAAGGAAAAGGGATAGGTTATCTGCTAGCGATGCCGCAGGCCAACGTCGGCGCATCCCCTATGGAATTCCCTTGCCCAATACTCCCGCCGTTGATAGAATGAGGATACAAGAGTGCAAAGGAGGTGCGGCAGTGAAACGGGTTCGATCCGCCAAGAAGAGCTTGATCAAGTTTTTCCTGATCCTGCTCCTGATTACCCTGCTGTGCCTTGTTTCCTACGGCGTGTATTCCGTCTGGATGTACGAGCAGCAGCTCATCTTCAGAAACCAGGCGGCGCTTGATGTATATTCCAACAACCTGATCTACGTCCTGCAGGATATGACCTCGTTCAATCAGGATGTCTACTCGAGCGATACGGATTTTTTACTGCTCGCGAACAAGGCGGATTCGCTGCCGGACGACCAGAGGATCGTGCCGGAGTATAATCTAAGAAAGCTGATGAACAGCCGCGTGCCAAACGCAGGAGCGATCTTCTTCTTCAACAAGTCCCGCTCGGAGTTCTTCTATTGCTTTGGCTCCGACTTTATGGGCGGCACGATCACACGCCGCCACATGGAGTTTATGAATCAGCTTCGCGAGCACTGGCTCGACGCAAAGCAAACGGATCTGATGCGCTGGATCGCGTTTTCCGAGGGCGAGGATGTTCTGCTCATGAATGCGTACCGACGGGCGGATCTGTATGTTTGCTCGATTCTGGATCTCAACGCGTTTATCGGCATGCATACCGAAGGGGTCGACGCCATCAAATACGCGTTCTTTACGCAGGATCAAATCCTAACCAATGCGGACTATGCGGCGCAAGAGGGCATCACGCTGGAGATGATTCAGCGCGCGGAAGCAAACCTCGTAAGAAATCTCTATATCGGCAACATCATCCAGTCCGATTATTATCCCGCCTACGGCATCGGGTTGAGCGGCATCATGTCGCTGCAGGGCATCTGGAGCTATTCGCGCATCTCCGTAATCCTGTTTTTGATCGTGTTTATCGTGATCTGCGGATTGTTCTTCGTGATCTACGCGTTCATCGATCGGATCTTGATCTATCCGCTCAATCAGATTACAAACGCGTCCCGGCAGCTCTCCGGCGCCGGCGAACCCGTCCGGACGGACTATGAAAACCTGCTGGAATTCTCGACCATACAGATCGCGCTGGATCGCCTCGTCGAGCAAAAGGTGCGTCTGGAGCAGGACAACCGCACCAAGACGCAGGAGACGGAGCATGCGCTTTTGCAATACTATCAGCTGCAAACGCGCTCGCATTTCTTCCTGAATTGCCTTAAGAGCCTGTATCACATGTCCGAACGCGGCGAGATCGAGAAGATTCGCCTGATGATACTCGCGTTTTCCAACCATCTGCGCTATGTGTTTCACGATAATCTTCTGCTCGTGACGCTCAAGTCGGAGCTCGACGAGGCGCAGGATTACTATCAGATCATACAGATGGATCGCGCGCATCCGTTGCTGCTGGATATGGAGGTTGACCAGAGCCTGCTGGAATACCGGGTGCCGCCGCTTGTCGTGCAGACATTCCTGGAAAACTCTTATAAATACAACACAAACAGGAAAAAGTTTCTGCGCTTTCGCGTGCAGATTGACCGAATCGAGATGGAGGGCCGCCCCTACATTCGATTGCGGCTGAGCGACAACGGCGTAGGATACAGTGCCGAGATGCTCAAAAAGCTCTCGGAGCCGGATGAGCAGTTTGAGCAGTATCACGTCGGCATCAGCAATCTCAAACGCAGGATGGCGTTGATCTATCAAAACGATTTTCAGGTGGCGTTCTTCAATGCGCCGGGCGGAGGCGCCTGTTCGCTGATCTATCTGCCGCTGCAGGCGGAGGAAAGGAGCGAGGACGATGCATGTGCTGATCGTTGACGACNNAGATCTCGGTGCTCAACAGCATTCTCTCCGGCGTGCGCTTTCGCGAGCTGGGCATAGACGTTGTGCACGCCGCGACCAGCAGCGAGCAGGCGCTGGAAATATTCGCCGAGACACCCATCGACATCATGCTCACGGATATCGAAATGCCGGGCGAGAACGGGCTTGAGCTCAACCGCCAGGTGCAGGCGCTCTATCCGGATACACTGCGCATACTGCTCACTTCTCATGCGGAGTTTGCCTATGCGCAGGAGAGCATCAAGCTCGGATGTTTCGACTATCTGCTGCAGCCCGCGCCGTATGAGGCCATTGAGGACTGTCTGCGCCGCGCGCTGCAGCGCATCTATCAGCAGCGCAAGCGGGAACGGTTGCAGGAATACGGACAACTGCTCGAAACCAACGAAACGGAGCTGATGAACCACATGGTGACGCAGCTGTTTTCGCGCGTGCCGGAGGACGTGGACTCTTCCCTAGCGTTTATCAACAAGATGGGCTATCCGCTTCACAAGGAAAAGCGCGTACAGATGATATTCATCAACGTGCAGTCCTTTCGCAACTCCAGCGAACCAATCTTTTCCGAAAAGACCATCCACAAGGCGATCTCGAATGCCTTAAAGCAGGCAAACATGATCTATCCGGTTCTCAAGCTCAGCACGGTCAACCGCTTCCGTCTCTTCGTGCTGGTTCTGTTCTCCGCAACGGAGGAGGAGCTGAGCATTACCCAAGAGCAGTATCAGGCCTTTTATGAGCTGCTCAGCGCCGAGCTGCCCAACGAAACGCTGGCTTGTTATGTCGGCAACTGGGTCGCCTGCAAGGATATACGCGATGAGATCAAGCTGATTCATCTATATCTCGACGAGAATATCACCAACACCAGCGGCATCTTCATGACATCCGGCCAGAATATGACAGCGGCAGCTTCGACCAATCTGGCCGAGAGCGCGGCGCGCTGGAAAACGCTGATCACAGCGGGACAGAAGCGGATTCTAGAGAGCGAGATCGACGTTTTCTTAAAAAACACTGTTGCAAACAGCAAGAATAAATTCAAATCCCTCTGCGAACTGCATCAGCAGCTCACGCATATCTTCCTCGGCTTTTTTTACAACAACAATATCGATATGAGCGAGTTGTTTCACGAAGGGTATACGTATATCGAATACATGGATAGCTTTAAGGATATCGAATCGCTCAGAAAGGGCGTGAGCTTCATGCTCAACGCGATCGACAGCGCGCAGCGGCACAATATGCCCATGAGCGACGTCGAGCGCGCCAAGACGTTTATCGCAAACAATATAGCAAATCCCGTTACGGTGAAAGAGGTTGCGGATCATGTGAGCCTGAGCGCGGAGTATTTCACCAAGCTGTTCAAGCGCGAAACGGGGCAAAATATCAAGGAATACATCGCGCTCTCCAAGGTGGCCGCTGCTAAGGAGATGCTGGAGCGCTCAAACCTTTCCGTGGGCATGATTGCGCTNNTTCGCATTTTACGCAGGTATTCAAGAAATATGAACATATGACGCCGAGCGAATATCGCAGCAAGTTTACTTCGCTCTAGCGTAAGACGATTCGTTTTGATGCATAAGCTGGCGCAAAAACGGCGAAGCCCGCCGGCCAACACGCGGCGATGTAAAAAGAAGGGGTTCTTTTTGCGTGCTACAGCGTTCTTTTGAAAGGATGTGACGTGATTTTTTTGCGAACGGTTGCCGAAAAGATAAGAGCGTGTATAATATACGAATACACAACCGCTTGATCTGGATTTTACAATTCGCCGCTTTTTCGGCCTCGAAAGGAGTGTTAGGATGATCAATTTCTCCATCGACTGGCTGCAGACGCTTTCCATGCTCGGGCGGGTAGCGCTCGCTGCGGTGCTAGCGGGGTTCATCGGGTTTGAGCGTGAATACGTGCAGCGAAACGCCGGTATGCGCACACACATTCTCGTTGCCATCGGCGCCGCGTTGGTGATGTGCAGCGGCGAGTTTTTAAAAGCGCAGTATCCAAACTCCAACATCGACCCGGCGCGCATCGGCGCGCAGGTGGTCAGCGGCATCGGCTTTTTGTGCGCGGGCACCATCATCAAGGAGGGCATCTCCGTGCGTGGGCTGACCACCGCAAGCAGTCTCTGGTGCGTTTCCTGCGTGGGTCTCGCCGCGGGCTGCGGCAACGGTGTGCTCGCGATTGCGACCACGGGGCTGATTCTCATCGTGCTGCGCGTGCTGCGCAATATGGCGCACAACCGTCGCAAGAAGGGGAATCGCCTCGTGCTGCAGGTCGTGCTCTCCATGGAAGGGCAGAGCATTGTGCAGCTGCAGGAGGATCTGGAGCGCATGGGTTGCCTGATCGATGAATTTAGCTTCGCCATCGACACCAAGAACCTCAAGCGGCACGTCTATGCGCATCTGACATTGCCGGATCGGGACAATCTCGCGCCGCTCATGGAGGGTCTCTCCAGAATCGAGGGGTTGGAGTCGGTCGAGTCGGTGTATGAGTAAGCCGGGCTAATACTGCTCCGCAGGCCAAAGGGGCAAGCCCCTTTGGAAATCCCGTATAAAAAAACAACTCTCCGCAAGTTTTATGCGGAGAGTTTTTAATTTCTTTCCGGAAATCAGCCTTCGAGCATCTGGAGGATGAAAGCCTTGTTGCGCGCGCCGACGGCTTTGTCCGCGATGTCGCCGTTTTCAAACACCATCAGCGTAGGGATGCTCATTACACCATACTGGCTTGCAAGCTGCGGTTGCTCGTCGATGTTGATCTTGGCGACCTTGATGTCGCTGTTCTCAGCCGCGATTTCTTCCACAATGGGGGAGACCATACGGCAGGGGCCGCACCACGGCGCCCAGAAATCNNCGGCGCCCAGAAGTCGACCAGCACCTTTTTATCGCTCTCCAGAACCTCTTCTTTGAAGTTTGCATTGGTGATATTCACAACAGCCATTTTGACCACTCCTTATCTTATAATTCATGGCTCGATACGTTAGATCGAGTGCCTGATTTAAGTATAACGGATGCGATTGAATCTTAAAAGGCAATCTGCAAATATGACGCAAAAAAGCAACAATTCATCACTTGAATACACGTCGAATCGCAGAAGCCATCCAAATGTAGCATGCTACGCGCGGCGAACGCGTTGCGTTTTTGATCTTCTTGCGGTAAAGTGAAGCAAATAAAACACAAAACGAGAAACGGCAGGAGGTGAAGCATCTGCGCACGCTGACATATACCGCAACTCCGGCGGACGAAGGGCGCGCGGTGCTGAGCATCCTGCGCCGCGAGCTTGTGTGCTCAAGCGCGCACATCTCCCGCCTCAAGCGGCGTGAAACGGGTATACTGCTCAACGGCGCACGCTGCTATGTCACCGCAAGGGTGACGGCGGGCGACGCGCTCACGGTCGAGATCGGCGACATACCGGACGGGCACATTGTGCCGATGGTGTTTCCGCTCGTCGTGCGCTATGAGGACGAAGACCTGCTCATTCTCGACAAACCTGCGGGCATCGCCGTACACCAGAGCACGCGGGATCCCGAAGAGATCACGCTCGAAAACGCGGTTTGTCATTATCTGGGCGGCCTCATCAGCCCGCATCCAGTCAGCAGGCTGGATCGCGGTACATCGGGCTTGATCGCATTTGCCAAGAGCGGATACATCCACGAGCGACTGCGCCGACAGATGCACAGCGCATATGCGCGCACCTATCTCGGCGTCGCCTGCGGGCGCGTTGCTCCCGAAAGCGGCGTAATCGAGCTGCCGATCGGCATGGCGGAGGGCTCGACCTACGAGCGGGCGATTCGACCGGACGGGCAGAGCGCGTGGACGGAATATGAAACGCTTGCCGCAAACGAGCGCTTTACACTCCTGCGCCTGATTCCGCGCACGGGGCGTACGCACCAGCTCCGCCTGCACATGGCGGAGCTCGGCTTCCCGCTCGCGGGGGACTGGCTCTACGGCGCGGAGGATCGGGCGCTGATCGCGCGGCCGGCGCTGCACTCCCATACGCTCACGCTGACACACCCGATTTCGGGCGAGCACATACACTTGACGGCGGACATGCCGGAGGATATGCGACGGTTGATCAATTTTCCACAAGAGACGAATGAGGTAGTATGAACATCATCAAAAAAGAACGAAACGGCGCAATCATCGCGCAGATCGAAGCCGAAAAAGCGTTGATCACCGACGTGCAGTCCGCGCTCGACCTGATGGCGACGGTGCGCTATGAAACGGGTGCCGACCGTATGATCCTGCCGAAGGCCGCGCTGGACGAGCGGTTCTTCGCGCTCAGTAGCGGGCTAGCGGGCGATATTTTGCAAAAGTTTGTCAACTACCAGCTCAAGGTTGCCATCGTAGGGGACTTTTCCGGCTACACGAGCAAGCCCCTGCGGGATTTCATCTACGAGAGCAACAACGCCAGCCACGTGTTTTTTGTTGCGACGGCGGAGGAGGCGGTGGAGAAGCTTTTCCGTGCGGGATAAAGGTGCAGTCCGGAAAGAGCGGGGTTTTGGACGTGAGCGGTGGTGTCCAAAATGAAACCCCCTGGTGGCCTTTGTATGCGGGCGGATGGTATCCGCCC